>CAYVAP010000952.1:0-1886 GCA_964449365.1 uncultured Bacteroidia bacterium | reverse complement strand
GTTATAGTGTCTTATAACTCTACAATCCTTACACCACGTAGTATAAACGCTGTGCTTGACCACCTTATACCCTTATACCCCTGACCGTTCATATAGGTGAGGGGCGGATGTATCCGAGGAAGTCTGGGGACAAAGTTGCCACTCCCACATATCATGGTGGTGAGATTGCCAGTAGAGCCCCCAAGCCAGGTCTGGCTGATCGGAGGGGTCGCACCAGTCAAAGCGGTCGTCATCGAGGTCGTAGCAAACTTCGATGGCTGCAAATGGGCGCTGCTGCAGGCGCTGCATGTGCCGAAACGCTACCCCTAGGCTATCTCCTCGCAGCAAGGACTGATAAAATCGATAGGCCAAGTGTAAGTGGTCGGTGCGGTCTGTCTCCGCCTGGGTGGCGATGATGGCAGGAATGTCTTTGCGCAGTAGGGCGAGCAGCAGATCCTTGGTAGCGCAACCATTGAGAAAAACGAGCTGCAAGCCTGGCAACCGCGAAATCAGGTGCGCAAACTGCTGGGGGCTCCAGGCTTCTTCGCCTAGCCCGCCCTGAAGGTGCAGGTATTGCCCCAGACAAAAGCCCGAGAGGTGTAGCACTCGCAAAGCGGCATCGTGGTGGTGGTGGCGCAGGAGGTCGCCAAAGAAAATCTGATCTTGGGGAGCCTCGTACAGCCAGGCTGGAGCCAGCGGGTCAGGGCGATCCGGAGTCTGAAAGAGGCGCTGCAGGGTGTGGCGCTCCTGCTTGAGTTGCCGCTGGAGGTGAGGCTGATCGTAGGTATTGGTCCCCGCCCAAAGCACCGCAGGACGTACCGGGGCATGAGCCGCTCGGCCTTCCACGTTCGATACGTTGGTTGATTCTTTCGACATCTTTGCAGAAAAGTGTTTGCAACCACGGCAATATCCCCGATTTTCGCCGTCCAAACGACGGTTTTTCTCCTGAAGTCCATCAAAAGCAATTATCGAGCCTAATCCTATGATGCCATTCCTACGCCTTCGGGCCTTGTCGCTGCTATGCCTGGCGATGCCCCTGTTTTTGTTGGGACAAACTCAAACCTCACTGCCCCTCAGCGAGCCCTTCGCAAGGGCGCTCTCTGCCCAAACCCGCAGCCTCACAGGGCAGCCAGGGCCGAATTATTGGGTGAACCGGGCTAGCTATGACCTGACTGCCACCGTCGATCCTGAGCTGCGCCGGGTCGAGGCCACGGGTACCATCCGCTATCGTAACCAGAGCCCAGACACCCTGCGCCAGTTGTTGCTACATTTATACCAAAATCTGTACAAGCCCGAAGCTGAGCGAGATGATCCCCTTTCGCCTGAAGAAACCACCGATGGCCTGGAGCTAAATACCTTGGTGGTGGCGGGCGACACCATTCGCAGGGCCGATACCAGCTTCCGCCACCGCATCGAGGGCACCAACCTGATCATCGACTTGGCCGAGGGGTTGCTACCCGGCGATAGCATCGCCCTAGCCGCCGAGTGGGCCTTCACCATTTCTTCGGGTGGCAGCATTCGCATGGGCACCTATGGCACCCACGCCTACTTCGTGGCCTACTGGTACCCGCAGGTGGCGGTGTATGACGATGGGTTTGGCTGGGACACGGTGCAGCATACGGGCCTGCATGAATTTTATCAGGATCAGGCCGATTTCACCCTGACCCTCAACTTACCCGACAGCCTGCTGGCCTGGTCTACCGGGGTATGGCAAAACCCCGAAGCAATTCTTACCCCCACGTATCTGACCCGTTATCAGGAAGCCCGGCAAAGCGATAGCGTGCTGCATATTGTGGCCGAGGAGGACTACCGGGGCGACTCGACCATCGTCCCGCCAGGCGGAATGAAGACCTGGCGCTACGTGGCTACCGAGGTACCCACCCTGAGCCCCACCTTCGTGGCTACGG
>CAYVAP010000951.1:0-1887 GCA_964449365.1 uncultured Bacteroidia bacterium | reverse complement strand
CAGCGCAGCGAAGACGGAAACACTCGCATCGAAATCAATCATTGGCCCGAGGAAAAAGTCAAATCTCGCTCGATCGGGCAGGCATTGAAGTTGTACTTTTTTAAAGCCGTGCTCAGCCAGCCAGGGACTTCGCTGCGGAAAGTGGTCTTCCGCCCGGATGGTCAGCTAGAGCAAACCGAAGCGGGCCTGGATACGGCCATCGGTCAGGCTCAAAAGGTGCTGATCATTTTGCATGGCATCATCGGCAACACCAAAGATATCGCCGGGAGCATGCGCTTTGCGCAAAAGGAGGGGTACTACGATCTGATCCTGACGTTTGACTATGAAAACCTATCGACCCCAGTGAGCGAAACGGCCCGTCGCCTCAAGCGACTGATACAGCAGCATGGGTTGGAGGAAAAAACGGTCGATATCATGGCGCACTCCATGGGCGGGCTGGTAAGTCGCTGGCTGATCGAGCGTGAGGGAGGCGATGCCTACATCCGTCGCCTGATCATGCTGGGCACCCCCAATGGTGGCTCGGCCTTCTCGCTGTTGGCTCCGGTGATTCCGGCCCTGATCGCGGTAGCGGCAAATCTGAAAAGCCCTATTTTGGGCGGGCTCTTCTACACCATGCAGATGCTGCACGAGAGTAGCCGCATCAATCGTACCCTGAGCGACATGGACCAGGAATCAGACTTGCTACTGACGCTCAACACCAGCGAGCCGCCGCGCTCAGAATACGTGCTCATTGGCGCAGACGCTCAGGCTTACGAGAGCAAAGCGACCGGGCGCATGGCGCGCTTGATGGACAAGGCATTGCAGGCCATTGGAGATCTGGCCTATCGCGACCAAAAGCATGACATTGCCGTGGCGTTGGAAAGTATTTTTACCTTGCCCCAAGGAATAAGAGCCAAGACCTACGTTGATCCAGGCCATCATTTGAATTATTTTTCCTACCTGGCCACCCTCTCGCGTCTCAAAGAAGTGATCCGGGATACAGAGGCAGATTTGGCCACCAAACAAAGCTGAGGTTGACTATGACTGACGAACAGAAGCAGCAATTGCTTGCGAAGATAGAGACCGAGATCACCCAAACGGAACAACGAATCGAAGAGTTGGTGGAGCTGACCAAACCCATCGCCCCCGACAACGCCATCGGGCGAGTCAGCCGCATGGATGCGATCAATAATCGCAGCATCAATGAGTCGGGCCTACGACAGGCGCGTAGTCGCCTCAACAAGCTGCAACGCCAACTGGAGCGCAGCCGCACGGCTGAATTTGGGTACTGCAGCCGTTGCGGCCAGGAAATTCGATTCGAGCGGCTGATGTATCTACCCGAAAGCTTCAAATGTGTATCTTGCGCTCGAAGAGAGTGATCATGAGTCAATGATCATTGATCAGGATAAGCGTGGTGGTCGTCAGGGAGATCAGTGATCGGGGTGATCGCAGGGCGCTTGACCACCTCGCCCACTCAGACCACCTCGACCACCCAACATTCTCCTCACCAGCTTACTCTTTGCTAGATACCTACAAACACAAAGGCATGCGCACGCGGCTGATACGCCAGTTGGAAGAACGGGGTATCACGGATGAGGAAGTACTGCGCGCTATGGGAGAGGTACCGCGGCATGGGTTTGTGCCCAGCGCCTTGGCTCAAGAGGCGTACCGAGACAAAGCCTTGCCCATTCCTAGTGGGCAGACCATCAGTCAGCCCTTCACGGTGGCCTACATGACGCAGCTTTTGCAACTCAAGCCCCGCATGAAGGTGCTAGAGATCGGCACGGGCTCGGGCTATCAAGCTGCCGTCTTAGCTGAGATGGGCATGAAAGTGTTTTCCATCGAGTATGATGCCCGCTTGCACCGCGAGGCCCAGGCCCGGCTAGACGATCTGGGCTACGAAGCGAA
>CAYVAP010000950.1:0-1894 GCA_964449365.1 uncultured Bacteroidia bacterium | reverse complement strand
AGCGGCTAAATTTACTTTCAATTACGAATTACTGATTACGAATTTCGAATGCGAAACACTAGTGTGATCAGCTTCAGAAGGATGAGCACATCCTGAGGCCGCATGCCATGGTGTTTACGCATAGATCGCAGATTGCGAATCGACAGAGCTTGTCTACGGTGCAACTTCTGTTCTACAAACGCTAGGGGAGTTACCAACATTGAGCCAGCAGTCGATGATTGGGCCTGAGAGGTAAGGATCTAGGCATAATTGGTGAAATAACAGGGCCAGCGCTTCCGATAGCTCAGGCAGGGAGCCGTCAAGCCAAGCCCCGGCAGTAGCGCCCACGCTGGCAAGAAAATTCCTTCAAATCGGAGAGGGCCTCTCCTTTCACCATGACAACATAGCGGCAACCCTCGCATCCATGACTTATTGGCAGGCTCTCACCAGAAAATTACGCCAAAACGGCATCTTTTATCCATTGGCACCGCCTTTGACCATAGGGTAGTGAATGAGATGAGGAAACAGATCACAGATCAGGTTATCCTCCCTCAAATTCACCCAAGTTAAACTCAAATCAATCACACAAGCTATGAAACCTGCAACGCGTAACTTCAACAGCCTTTTCCCCACGTTTGACAACCTGTGGAACGATTTCTTCAGCGACGACTTCCGGGTCGCTGATCGCAGCCGCCGCCTCAACACCATGCCTGCAGTCAATGTGAAGGAAGATGAGAATGCCTACACCCTCGAGGTTGCTGCTCCGGGCCTGAGCCGGGACGACTTTAGCGTAGAGGTAGATCACAACGTGCTGACCATTGCCTCCAAGTATGAAGATAAGCACGAGGAGCAAGACGAAGATGGCAACTACACTCGCCGTGAGTTTCGCTATCATGCCTTTTCGCGCAGCTTTACCCTGCCTGATACGGTAGACAGCGAGCAAATCAGCGCCAAATACGACAACGGGTTGCTGCACGTAGCCTTGCCTAAGCGAGCAGAAGCTCGTACCAAGCCAACCCGGACCATTGAGATTGGGTAGTTAGTTCGTAGTTCGTAGTTCGTGGTTCTGAACGTTAAACTCCGAACTCTGACCTTCAAACTCAAATACAAGCCAGACTCATGTCGAGTCTGGCTTTCGTGTTTGATGGCGCTGCCAGAGGAAGTAGCCTACCGCGCTCAGGATCAGCAATGCGGCCAGCCCATACAGCACACGATCGAGCTGCTCGCGGTCTCGCCCTACCCAAGCTAGGGCTGCGGTGAGGGGCACGATGCCCAGCAGGGTGCCGAGCAAAAAGCGGCGTAGCCCCATCTGCATAAAGCCGGCCACGAAGCTAATGGCGTCATTAGACAAGAAAGGAATCAGTCGAAACAAAATCACCGTCCATAGTCCGTACTGCGCGATATACGGCTGTAGTTGCTGCCGTGTGCCCTGCCCCACGATGCGATTTAGGCTGGCCCTTCCCAGGCTACGCCCCAAGCCATAGCCCACCATCGAGGCTGTCATCATGCCTACGATACAGATCGCAGCGCCCCACCAAGGGCCGTAGAGCAGCACACAAATGAGCATGAGCCCCAAGGAAGGCACTACCACGAGAAACATTTGCGCCGTGAAGGCCAGCCCTAGCACGATGGGCCCCCAGGCTCCCTGCTGCTTGACCCAGCGCCGGATCGGCTCGATCTCGCCCTGACTGAGGGCCTGCCAGGCATCGCCCACCCAGTCTTGAACCGCCGGGCTCAGCCCGTACACCGCGGCTATGGCCAAGGCCAAAACCAAATAGATGAGCCAGGAGGGATATTTCATGCAGGAAATAAGGGGTGGCGAAGCCATGCGGGCCCCACGCAACTCCCGTCAGAGGGGTACTAGTGGAAAGAGTTCAAAGTTCCTGGTTAAAAGTTGGAAGTTGAATGTGCTAAC
>CAYVAP010000949.1:0-1897 GCA_964449365.1 uncultured Bacteroidia bacterium | reverse complement strand
TCGAGCGCTGGGCCTTGGCCGTGCAGGGCAAGGATGTGATGGTGCAGGCGGTGTAAGATTGCGTGCAGCGCGAGGCCCGGAAAAGGAAAAGCCTGCCATTTTTTTCTCTAGACTTCCTACCTTCGCCCCCATCAAGGTCAAGCAATCTAGCCCTAAGGTCTCAACTTCCCCTATGCGGAAACATATCCCAACTCTCCTGCTGTATCCGCTCGCCCTGCTGCTCTGGAGCTGTGGCGGGCGCTCTCTCAGCGTACAAACTGACCAGGCCGAGGTTCGCGACCTCTACGCCCGCGTGACTGAGTCTGGCACTATCCAGCCCACGGTGGAGGTGCCTGTAGCCCCTGACGTATCAGGCGAGGTAGTAGCCATCTCGGTGAAGGAAGGCGATCAGGTCGCTAAGGGCGAGTTGCTGCTGACCATCTTTCCCGAAGACCTCGAAGCGCAACTGGAGCAGGCTCAGGCCGCAGTGAGTCAATCTCAGGCGGCATACCAGCAAGCGCAGGCCAATCGTCCGCAAGCCAAGGCCAGTTAGTTGCAGGATTCGGTCTCCTTAGAGCGCAACAAGCAGCTTTTTGCCGATCAGGTTATTTCACAGGTCGATCTGGAAAATGCTCAACTGGCTTACGAAGTCTCCCGCGCCCAACATGAAGCGGCCACCTTTAGCGTCAAAGCCTCCTACTACCAGCTACAAAGCGCCGAAGCCACCCGCCGACAAGCCCGGCAAGACCTCGACCGCACCAACCTCTATGCCGCTATGGATGGCACCATCACCCAGCTCAACGTCGAACTGGGCCAGCGTGTGGTGGGCACCAGCATGATGGCGGGCACCGATCTGCTCAAGATCGCCGACCTCTCGCGCATGGAGGTAGTGGTCGAAATCAACGAAAACGACATCGTGAATGTGCGTCGGGGTGATTCTACCCGGGTGGAGGTCGACGCCTATCCCGATCGAGTGTTTTATGGAAAGGTGAGCGAAATCGCCTATTCTGCCACCACGGCTGGCATGGGCAGCACCGATCAGGTGACCAATTTCGAAGTAAAAATCGCCATCTCGCCAGAATCGTACCGCGATATGCAGCAGGGCGGCGACCAAGCGACTATGCCTACCGAAAGCCCTTTCCGACCGGGTATGACGGCCCTGGTCGAGGTGTACACCCAGCAGGTCGACGATGCAGTGGCGGTGCCTATTCAGGCCGTTACGCTCCGTCAGTTGGGCGATGAGGCCAAGGTATCCGCCACTGCTGGTCAGCAGGGCCAGGAGGTGGTATTCGTCTACAAAAACGGTCAGGTCCAACGCCGCCCCGTGAGCGTAGGCATTCGCGATGAGACTCACATTCAGATAGTCGAAGCTCTAGAAGCGGGCGAAGAGATCGTTACCGGGCCTTACACCTTGCTGAGCCGAGTCCTCAAAGATGGCATGTCGGTTGAGGTGGAGCAGAATCCCACGGCAGAAGCTCGACGGTGAGGGAGGATAATCTTGGCCTAAGTCGCACGCGGATGATCAGGCGACTTAAACTGTATTCTGTATTCCATCCCCCCCTTACCCTGCCTTTCGCCCCTGCTCCCGCTTCAAAATTCCCTCTCCCACAAACATATCCTCGGGGGTGGTGAGCTTGATGTTGTCATAAGAGCCTTCGCAGATCGCGACCGTATGGCCTGCCGCCTGATGCAGGCTGGCATCATCAGTAAAGGGCAAATCGGGACGGTCGAGGTAGCTGATCAGGATTTGGTCCAGGCGAAACGTCTGAGGGGTCTGCACCACGAAGTACTCGCTACGATCCACCGGCTGGCTCTCGCCGAGCTTGGGTTGATGGCGCAAAGATTGCTTGACGGGCACACAAGCCACCGACGCCCCGTGCTCAGCGGCACTCTCATAAGCTCGCTGCAACAAAACCAC
>CAYVAP010000948.1:0-1902 GCA_964449365.1 uncultured Bacteroidia bacterium | reverse complement strand
AGAGGTCGAGAGATTGGGAGTGAGAGACTGTACGTCTCAAAGTCTCACTATCTCAGGATCTCACCATCTCAGGATCTCACCATCTCACCATCTCAAGATCTCACTATCCCTCTTTGATCTATAATAGGATCTCTAGCCGAATGAGGGAAGTTATTTTTCTCGCGTTACTAAGGAGCTGGATACGATAGAAACGGTTTGACTTGTCCGAAATCAAAACTCCAAGTTAATAAAAATATTCGGACTGAATCCTAGCAAACGCTGGTCAATGACAAGCGGAGCGGGTTGATCGTCGGCACGTTGACTGCTGGGGATGATCCGGTAGCGACGCTGGGTTAGGTTGACCCGGTTATAGACATTGAAAAAGACCACCCCAATCTTCCCGGTTACCGGAGGGATGGCGCGCGATGGCATGGTTTTGAACTCGTGGTTGTAGTGCAGGCTGAGGTCGAGGCGATGATAGTCGGGCAATCGACCTGAGTTGACGGGGGCGTAGCTTAGCTTGCGTAGATAGGTATCTTCTCGATAGCCGAGCAGGGGGGTGTAGGGCCGCCCGCTGGCAAAGGTCCAATTGGTAGCAAAGATCACCCGACTTTGCAGGATACTCCACTTGCTCACCACGCTGAATTGGTGGCGCTGATCGGTGCGAGCCGCAAAAGGCAACCCTCTGTTGATCTGATCGAATTGATTTACCGCCTGACTAAGGCTGTAGCTCACCCAGCCTTCGAGCCAGTTCCCTTCGTACTTGACCATGGCGTCGAGGCCGCGCACCCAGCCCTCACCATTGGGCACGATCAACTCTGGTTCATCCCCGTCCAAGACCCACTCGTTGGCGAAGCTGTACATGGCTAGCCCCTGGTAATACTTGAGGTAGCCATCCAGAGAAAAGAGCCAGATGCCGGTTTCGGTGGTGCGGCCATTGCCATAAGATCCGCCCAGCGACCACTGGGTGGCTTCCAAGACCGGCACGGCGGCTTCACCCGGCGTCTCGGCCAGCGCAAAGATGTCTTCGCCTACGTTCACATCGTAGTTGGCGCGTAGTTGCCGCACGAATTGGTAATAGCGCCCCCAGGTGGCTTGCAGCTTGAGGCTCGGGGTGATCACGCGGGCCAGCTCGACCCTAGGCTCCCAATAGTGCCGCTGATTGCTGGTAAAATAGGTATGCCGCAACCCCAGCGTAGCCTGCCAAAAACCATCTTCGTGCAGGTCGCGTGGATATGACCACCGATACTGTCCATAGTGGCTATACAAGCCGCCGATAGAATGGCGCACACTGTCATCGGTCTGGCTGTTTGATGGGAGTCGATCCGAGCGCATGTTTTGTCCCAAGGCCAACTGACTCCACTCGCCGCCGATCTCTACCTCGTGGGTCGAGTCGATCTGCCAGGTGCTACGGTGGCGCAGCACCACCTCTTGAATTTGATTGAAATTCTCGTAATTGAACTGGTATCGCGGACTGTTGAGCTGATAGGTGTACTGATTGTCGTAGCGAGAAATGGCCAGCGTGGTTTGGCTGCTAGGGTGGAAGGCGGCGGGCCGTCCGGCCACGCGCCAGCGGCTTTTCCACACCAGGCTTAGCCCTTGATTTTCCAACTGCAAATTTTCCAGATGCGAATCGGAGAGGCCCTGATTGGCCCGGCTCACCCGATAGGCCAAGCGATCGACAGCCCGAAACGCCGTGATCGACACTTGCTGCCCCGGCGCGATGGCCCAGGCCAACTTGGCATTGATGTCCCAGAAAAAGAAGCGCGGCTCGGCGATGCTGCGCTGTAGAATGGAGGTGTCGGGCAGAAAGCGCTGCTCATCGGCCACTGCCGAGGCGCTGAGGTGGTTGCCCAATACGCTGGCGGCGGTGGGGCTATACCAAAGATCTGAGAATGAGCGCCGCAGCGCGACCATCAACGC
>CAYVAP010000947.1:0-1905 GCA_964449365.1 uncultured Bacteroidia bacterium | reverse complement strand
CCACTAGGGCTCGGTGGCCTTCGTCGTGGATGGAACGACGGCTGTGATCGAGACGGCGGATGCTGTCAGCCAAGGCATCGAGGTTGGCTCCCACGCCACTCTCATTGCCCAGCGACCAAATCACGATGGAGGTAAAATTGCGGTCGCGCCATAGCATGCTCGCTCCGCGATCGATCATAGCAGGACGCCACTGCGGATCGTCGGCAGGTTTTTGGTTGTCGTAATACCACAGGCCATGCGCTTCGATGTTGGCCTCGTCCATCACGTAGAGGCCATAGGCGTCGCAGAGCTGATACCAGCGCGGATGGTTGGGATAGTGCGAGGTACGCACTGCATTGAAATTGTGCTGCTTCATCAGCTCGATGTCGCGTCGCATGCTCACCTCGTCTACCGTCCGGCCCTGGATGGGATCAAACTCATGACGATTGACACCCTTGAAGAGGATCGGCTGCCCGTTGAGCAATACCTGAGTTCGCTGGATCTGCACTTTGCGGAAGCCAAAGCGGTGGGGAATGTATTCACCCCGCCCACTATCAGGTTGCCAGTGCCAGAGCAAGCGGTAGAGATGCGGCTGCTCAGCGCTCCATTTGAGGGGGGAGTTCACCGACAGATCCCAACGCAGCCTGCGAGAAAGTTGTTTCTCAGGCCAGGCACCCAGCAGGGTATCACGGCGTAGCACGGTATCGCCCTGCGGGCTGATCACCCGTATTGACAAGCGCCCGCGGCCCGCAGCCCGCGACTCATGCCGATAAAACTCGGTTTCCAGCCGCAACTGGGCATTTTCGTAGCGTGCGTCGAGGTCAGTTGTTAGCTCAAAATCGCGCAGGTAGACCCGGGGGCGCGCTACGAGGTATACATCTCGAAAGATGCCACTGAGCCGCCAGAAGTCTTGATCTTCGAGGTAGGAACCATCGCACCAGCGGATGACCTTGGCGGCGATGTGATTTTGGCCCGGATGGAGCCACTCGGTGAGGCGAAACTCAGCAGGCGTCATGCTACCCTCACTGTAGCCCACGTAGTGACCATTGACCCAGAGATAGAAGGCCGATTGTACGCCCGCAAAGTGTACGAAGATTTCTTCTCCCTCCCAGGCTGGGGGGAGTTCGAAGCTGCGGCGATAGCAACCCGTTTCGTTGGTGTCGGCAGGAATGAAAGGGGCCTCGCGGCTGTCGAAGGGATGAATGAAGTTGGTGTAGATCGGTCGCCCGTGCCCTTCAAGTTGCCAACTTGAAGGCACTTTAATTTCTTCCCAGCTCTCATCGTCAAAATCAGGCTGAAAAAAACCTGTCGGCGTGAATTCAGGTCTTGGATAGAGCCGAAAGCGCCAGTTTCCATTGAGAGAAGCCGTTCGGTCGCTTTGGAGGGGATCGAGTGCCTTCGGTGCCAAGCGAGGGTAGCTGGCCGCCGGTACGAAATGGGCGTGGGGCGGCTCTTTGTTGACACCTATTACATACGGATTTTCCCATTCTGCTGGCGTCGCAGCAAAATGGAACATCGAAAAGACGAACCACCAAACCAATTTCATAACAGACGATATCGCTATGGTCTATTGTACTGCTTTGAGAGTCCAAAGTTACTCTTTGGGGCAGGATGTTTTGACATCCTCAAGCAGCCACAGGCTGGCATCGATGGTCAATCACGCATGGAGGCCCAGCTGCACGAAATTGACGAAATAGCTACGGGTGATGTCGGGGCGAAACCAGTCGAGCCAGCGCAGCTGCGTGAGCCAGGCGCTAGGATAATAGGAATGTAGCCAGGCGGGAGGGAGGCAAAAATTGATCTGATCGATCGGGCGAAAGCCGATCTGCCAGGTGTAGAGCTCGGCCAAGCGGTCTATACTACGTGGCGTGAGGATTGTAGAGCATTCTACTGGACATGAGCTTTTGGCGCGCTCGTTTTTGGACA
>CAYVAP010000946.1:0-1907 GCA_964449365.1 uncultured Bacteroidia bacterium | reverse complement strand
GACCGTCCGCCGCGGTTTTGGCTGGATGAGGCTGGCCACCGCAGCTCACACTATGGCCATTACCTGCCTTGGGAGCCAGCGTGGGGGGGGAGCATTCCTCGCGAGGATCGACCGGGGCTGGCTTGGTTGCTGCTTTTGCCCTTGATTGGCGCTTTTTTGGTCAAATTGTCAAGTCCGGGCTTCTTTTCTGCCCAAACATCGATGCTGACCCAGCCTAGCCTGCACATCGAAAACACCTTTTATAACCATATCAGCAGCAACGGGGCTTTGCTGTTGCTGACAGGCGTACGTATGCTGATCATTACCAGCGCACTGACCCTGATGGCCTATGGCTGCGCGCGCTACCAACTGTGGTCTGAGGTGAGCTTACTGACTGAGCGGAGCTTGTTTTTTCAGGTGTTTGGTCAGGCAAGCGGATTGGGGGAATTGTGGCTACTGAGCGTACTGGTGGTGGCTATGCTGGAGGGAATACGCCATCTGCTGATGGGGCTGATCGGGCAGGTATTTCGCATCAAGGTCTTGCTAGTCAGCATGGTGGGCCTGGATGTGGTCGGCAGCTATCCGCTGCTGTGGCTGCTAGGCATACCCCTGGGGCTGTGGCTGTTTACCGATGGCACCGAGCAATGGCTGGCCGGAGGCTTGACCTTGGTGGCGGCGCTCAGCTATTGGCTGCGACGGATGTACGTCAACTTCCTAGGGCTGGATCGCGGCGCATCTTTTTCATCGGGGATGAAATTTTTTTAGGTTTGCACTTTCAATATAGCACCTATGTTAATATGGCTGTAAGTGAGGGTATAGCGCTGACATTTTCGAGCTTCTCCAGCGTATTGACCTATGATCCGGGCCCCACAACGCCTCACCTTTGTTACCACTTTATCGCAAAGGGACGAGCTACAAATTTTCATGGTTCATGAGCGTTACCAAACCAGTCAAGAGTATTTTGATCTCTCAGCCGCCTCCCCCCGACGAGAATTCTCCCTACCATCGCCTGGCCGAGAAATATGACATTCAAGTTGACTTTCGGAAATTCATTCAGGTAGAGGGTGTCTCCATGAATGAGTTTCGCAAACAAGGGATCAACCCCCTCGACTATACGGCCATCATTTTTACCAGTCGGGTGGCCATCGATCACTTTTTTCGCCTCATCAATGAGATGCGCATCGAGATGCCACCCGAGACGAAGTACTTTTGCGTGAGTGAGGCCACCTCCAAATATCTGCAAAAGTATATCGTCATTCGCAAGCGGAAGCTCTTCGTCGGAGAGCGAATGCCCATGGACTTGATGCCCTACATCCTCAAGCACAAGAAGGAAAAGTATCTTTTCCCCTGCAACGACAGCCACCGCAAGGGGCTGCCGGGCATGATGGAAGAAAAAAACATAGAGGTAGATGAAACGGTGATCTACCGGACCGTGGATGCAGATTTGTCGGACCTCGAAGAGATTTTTTACGATATGATCTGCTTTTTTTCGCCCTCGGGCATCACCTCCCTGTTCAACAATTTTCCCGACTTCAAGCAGAATGACACCCGGATTGCCGTCTTTGGTAATACGACCGCTCAGGAGGCCACCAAGGCTGGCTTGCGCCTCGATATAGAGGCCCCCAAGCCCGAATTTCCCTCTATGACGGCGGCCATCGAGCATTACCTAAAAAATATCGGGCAAGAAGCTACTTCGGTGTAACCTTTGGTCGCAACCGCATTATGGAGGCAACTCACCCGGCGAAAACCGTCGGCATCACCGAAGAGAGCAGCCAAAGCATGGATCATGGTTTTGCACAATTGCTATAAAATCTTGATCTTTAGTCCATACTTTTACTATCCAACGTATGATAAGAAAGCTGCTCATGACGGTGATCGCCCTCCTCGCTTTTGGAGGCGCGATGCGTGCACAGGTGTATTTCCAGAAT
>CAYVAP010000945.1:0-1907 GCA_964449365.1 uncultured Bacteroidia bacterium | reverse complement strand
ACAACGTACAGCTCGATATCACTTCGCCATCCAATGGCACCCTGCCAGTAGAGCTACTGAGCTTTGATGCGACCGCCAACCCTTACCAGAATCGCGTAGATCTGCGCTGGGAGACGGCTACCGAGATCAACAACAGCCACTTCATCATTGAGCGTTCACTCGACGGGCGGATCTTTGGGGCGATCGGTCAGGTCGAAGGCGCGGGCAACAGCGACTCTCCTCGTAGCTACGAGGCTTTCGACACAGAGCCCGAGCAGAGCACTATGTTCTACCGCCTGCGTCAGACCGACTTTGACGGTTCTTTCCAGTACTCCAATGTGGTAGAGGTGAGCTACAGCGAGAGTGTCGAGAGCTATCTCAGCGCTTATCCAGTACCCGCCTATCAGGGCATGCCGGTCGATGCACAATTCTTCCTGCCCGGTGCCACTGAGGCAGTGCTTCAGGTCGTCAACCAAAGTGGTCAGGTTGTGTATGTCGCCCATGGGGAGCTCCGATCTTCAGCCGGGGAAATGTCTATTCCTACTGGCAACCTATTGCCTGGGCTGTACATGATCAATGTCTACGATAGCGAGCTGCCCGACGAGCATCGCAGCTTGAAGATGATCATTCTGCCTCGCTAAACGCATCAGTGCTTTTCCCGACTGATGAGGTAGTTTGGTCCGACCTTTGAGACAAACACCACCCAACCAAAACTCCTGCCGGACTTTCCGGCAGGAGTTGCTTTTTGGGGGGGTAGGTAAAAACTCGCATTTACGGTTGGTGGGAACCAAATAATCGGCGCTTTCAAACAGGCTGGGGAGAACCTTGGGGACGTTTGAGAGCGTGATCTTTGGTAAAGGTAGGTAGACCAACTTGGCTTGCTTTATACTCGGCTATCATTCATTCTACCCTTCAAACATACGAGGCTTGCTGGTCAATCGGAATAGGTGTTTATCCAACTGGATTATTTTTGGGGTGAACGTGTTGAAAACCCGGATTACTGGTCGAGCCGATCCGCCAACGGTCGCGGAAAACGGATGATTGGCTCAGGTGGGCATGCCAGCTTGCCCCCTACGAAGGGCAAAAAATCACGGCTCGAATTTGTGCGGTAGATGAATAATGCGTTTAATCGCTTCGAAAGCAGAAACGATTCGTCTTATGTCATTTCCCTCCTTATTTGCGCGGCTCCCCCGCGCCGCCTTGTCATCGTCAGTCTGGCCTACACCGCTGTCTATCATCGTCGTCATAGGATGGATGAGCGGATGGCTGGGCTGCCAGTCGCATGATCTGCGCAGCCTGCCGATCGAGCATCTCGATGGCAGGACTACCTCACTGGCCGAGCTGCAGTCAGCGCCCTATGCCGTGTTGATTTTTATGTCGCCAGAATGCCCCCTCTGCGAAAATTACAGCCAGATTTTGACCGACCTGCGGGAGGTCGTTTCGCCAGATTCGGTGGCCTTCATGGGGATTTTTCCGGGACAGCACTACGACAAGCTTAGCATTCAGGGCTTCATGGCCCGCTACCATCCCCCGGTGAAGGTGCTGCTCGACCCCGAGTATACCCTGACCAACGCTTTGGGGGCCACGGTCACGCCTGAGGCGTTTTTGCTCGACCAGACAGGCTCGGTCCGCTACCAGGGCCCTATCGACAACTGGATCCCAGAGCTGGGAGTCAAGCGAGCGGTGATCACTGAGCACTATTTGCGGGAGGCGATCGAGGCAGTGCTGCAAGGTCGAGCAGCCCCCGCTGCCGAGCAGGCAGCGATTGGATGTTTTATCGAATAAGGGGTGCAAATGCTACCGTTTGGGGTGCATCTCAAAATGTCGCTTAACCACGAAGGACTCGAAGGAGATCACCATTTGCGACCTTTGCAGGTTTTGCGGTTATAACAAGGTTGGCAGCGGATGCGACAAAATGAGATGCGCCC
>CAYVAP010000944.1:0-1910 GCA_964449365.1 uncultured Bacteroidia bacterium | reverse complement strand
CGATCTCGTTTCCGCCTTCAACAAGTCTGTGCGGGGCGGCGACCCCAACGCGGCGGTGTATTACCTGGCTCGCATGCTCGACGGCGGCGAAGACATCAAGTTTATCGCCCGGCGGCTCATCATCCTGGCCAGCGAAGACATCGGCAACGCCAACCCCAACGCCCTATTGCTGGCCAACGCCTGCTTTCAGTCCATCAACGTGATCGGCATGCCCGAGGCCCGCATCATCCTCTCGCAGTGTACCACCTATCTGGCCACCTCCGAAAAATCCAACGCGGCCTACCTCGCTATCAACGAGGCCATGCACTACGTCAGGGAGCAGCCTGCGCATCCCATTCCCTTGCCCCTGCGCAATGCTCCTACCAAGCTAATGAAAAGCATGGGCTACGGCCAGGGCTACAAGTACACCCACGATCACTATGGTGAAGTGGACCACCAGGAATTCATGCCTGAGTCACTACGGGGCAAAGCCTTTTATCGTCCCAAACCCATCGGCGTAGAGCAGAAGATCCGGCAGTTTCTCGATCAGCATTGGGGCAGGAAGTACGGGGGGGAGTAGAGGGAATGCTGTGGAGTTGCATCCCTTCGGTATGCTCCCTAGGTACTTATGCTCAGGTAGCGGAGGATGCTCGGAACAGGTCAGCGCGTGATCCAGCAACGCAAGCCGAAGCGGGAATCCAATCGAACTGCCTGTGGTATGAAGTAGAATTATGGACAGACTCCACAGGCGCACGGGTTCAATTCCGAATCTCGAATTTCCAATTTTGAATCAGAATAAAACATGGCCGACCACAATGACCTGGGCAAACGCGGCGAAGACCTAGCTGCCGAATTGCTCGAAGCCAAAGGCTACCACATTCTCGACCGCAATTATCGCTTCGAACGCGCCGAAGTTGACCTAGTTGCGCTGCGCCTAGACCCCGGCGAGGTCGTCTTCGTTGAGGTCAAGACCCGCAGCTCCGACCTCTGGGGCTACCCTGAAGCGGCCGTTTCGGAGGCCAAAAAGAAGCTGCTCTTCAAGGCGGCTGACAGTTACATCTACGAGCGGCAGCTCTTCACCGTGCCCGCCCGCTTTGATATCATCGCGGTGAGCCTCAGCAACCCCGACGAGCCGATGTTTCAGCACATCGAGGATGCCTTCCGGATGCATGATCGGCCTTGGTGAGGCCCCTTGGTCGCTGCTGCGGCCCCTGAGTGAGCAAATATGAGGGGCATCCCCCTCTGCCTTGATGCTCTTTATGGCCCCGTTCATACCAGTGAGCAGACTACTGGACATCATCCACTCAGACAGAATTTCAAGATTCACAAGATCATAAGCACCTGAAAGCTATCTTGTTAATCTTGTCCATCTTGTCCAAAACCGAGCGCGCCAAAAGCTCATGTCCAGTAAAATGACCAGTGAGCCCATTTAGCTCTCGGGGCGAATGACCTCCAGCGTATTGAGGAGGATAAAGGGATCGTTGCGATAAATCTTCGGGTCGCTGAAGCGGCGATGTACCACCATTTTCTTAGTGATGTAATAGAGAAAAATGGCCGGATGATCCTGGTAGAGCTGCGCCTGGATGACCTCGGCCAAGCGACGGCGCTCAGCGGCGTCAGGTTCGATGCGCATGCGATCGATCAGGCTGTCTACGCCCGCATTCACGTAGCCAAAAAAGTTGTAGCCACCGGGGTAGTTGCTCGAATGAAACAGTTGGTGAAAATCGTAGGGATTGGGATTTTTGGCAAAAGACAGCAAAGCCGCGTCGTAATTTCCTTTCACCAGATTGGTCGAAAATTCGCCTTTGACCGCTGGGCGCAGCAGCACCTCGAAGCCTACGGCGCTCAATTCGCGCTCGATCCGGTCGGGGGAGGGCAGCTCGAGGATCCCTTCGGCGGCGTCATCGATCTTCGCGCCAAGGTGATCCGCG
>CAYVAP010000943.1:0-1912 GCA_964449365.1 uncultured Bacteroidia bacterium | reverse complement strand
TGCGCATGGGCAAGATCATCAGGGACAAATACCCCGAGCTGGACGAGCAAGACGTGGAGTCGGTGCGGCAGCACGCCGTCGCCGCCCTCAACCTGACCCAAAAGGCCAAAGAGATCATCAACCAGGACCCCGAGCTGCGCTCAGCTGCCAACACCGCCCTGATCGACGGGGTGCGCAAGCTCGCCATGGACGTGCGCGAGCTGGATGTGGACTGGATCGACAGCATCAATCCCTTCAGCGAAGCCTACTCCATCCTCTCCAAAGCCATGACCGAGCGCAGCCTCAAAGCCATGGCGGAGGTCATTTCTGCCAAAAAGCAGAAGATCAGCGTGGAGGAAGCCCGCGACCTGGCCAAGCGGGCGCTGCGGTTCAAGCAGGAGCGGGGACGCCTGCCCGAGCTCACCTCTCCCGACCCCTGGGAGCAGCGCATGGCAGAGGGGATCGCCGTATTGGCACGCTTAAAATCGCAACAAGCTAATGGCTAAGCAAGATCAATTTACCGACGAAGATGAGGCCCTCTTGACCGCCTTGGGCATAGGGGTGGAGGTCAAGCCAGTCCGGCAGTACACAGCCCGGGAGGAGCGCATCATTGTGGGTTTCGAGGAGATCCAGCGGTTTGTCGAGGAGCACGGTCGCCTGCCGCAGCACGGCGAGGACCGGGACATTTTTGAGCGGCTCTACGCCGTGCGGCTGGACCGCCTGCGCAACCTGGCCGAGTGCCGGGACCTGCTCGAGGACCTCGACCCTCAACAATTGCTCGTTGCCCCTGCGGCCGCTGACGAAACGGTGCCCGAAGACCTGGACGACGCCGACCTGCTGAAGCAACTGGGGGTGGAAGCAGACCCCGAGACCGAGGCCTCCATCACCCAACTAACGCACGTCAAATCCCAGGCCGAGAGGCAGGCGGCCGAGGAAATCGCCAATCGCACCCCCTGCGAGGATTTCGACCAGTTTGCGCCTTGGTTTGAAAAGGTCCAACGAGAGTTGGAGGCGGGCAGCCGGGAGACCATTCGCTTTCGCAAGGACGCGGGCTTTACCAAGACCTCTTTTGGGCAGGGAAAATTCCTGGTTATCGGCGGACAGACGGCCTACCTTGCCGCAGTCGGCGAGTCCTTCAAAGCCCCCAACGGCGAGGACGACGCCCGCCTGCGGGTCATCTACGCCAATGGCACCGAGAGCAACATCCTGCTGCGCTCCCTCATCCGGGCCATGTACAAGGACGAGACCAGCAGGGTCATCACGGACCCGAAGTTGGGCGGGCTGTTTGCGGGTGACATCAGCGAGGAAGACCAGCAAAGCGGCACCATTTACGTCTTGCGCAGCCGGTCCCATCACCCCATGATTCAGGAAAACCGGGAGGTGATTCACAAAATCGGCGTCACCGGGGGCGAGGTCAAAACCCGCATCGCCAACGCCAAGCATGACGCTACCTTTCTCCTGGCCGAAGTAGAGATCGTGGCTACTTACCGGCTAGCCAACATCCATCGGGTCAAACTGGAAAACCTGATTCATCGCTTCTTTGAAGCCGCCAGGCTGGAAATCGAGCTGCAAGACCGCTTTGGGCAGCCCGTCACCGCCAGGGAATGGTTTCTGGTGCCGCTCTTCGTGATTGATGAGGTGGTAGAGAAGATCAAAGACGGGACGATTGGGGATTATTATTATGATCCGGCGGCGGCGGAATTGAAAAGATAGCGGCTCCTCCTTGCAACCCTTTTTCCGTATCTTCACCCCATGCAAAAGGAATTCAACATCACCGGCACCTGCCTGCCTCATCTGCACTACATGATGGACAACCGCGCCAAGCTGGCCGGGGTGATGAACCTCATTGAGCGGGGCAAATACTTCACCATCAACCGACCCCGGCAGTATGGGAAGACCACGACGATGGCGACAATTGAGGAGCAATTGAATG
>CAYVAP010000942.1:0-1914 GCA_964449365.1 uncultured Bacteroidia bacterium | reverse complement strand
GAAAGCCATCTTGTTAATCTTGTCCAAAAACGAGCGCGCCAAAAGCTCATGTCCATTAGTATGATCAGTCATTTATTTTCTTATCCATCCCGATGCGTATGTCTCGAGTGATACTCATTCCCATCGTCCTACTTTTGACCTGGCTCGGCGGAGGAACCTGGTATTGGGTCTGTCAGGTCAGGGGGCTATGCAGCGAAGAGCCAGACGCCATGGCCCTCGACCCTAGCGTAGTAGCTGGTCTGGGTACCAATCAGGGCCCCTCGGGGCTCACCATCACCTATCACGACAGGGTGTGGCTGAGTCGCGATGAGCCTATTCGCTTTGCCCGGCATGAGGCCAGCGCTCAGCTCTCGGAGCGCATGGCGCAGACCCTGGCGCACCTAGCCCTGCATCTGCAATCGCATGAAGAGCTGGAGCTGGAAATCATCGGTGGCTATCTACCCGAAGAAAAAAACCAAAGCAGCAGTCCCAACCTCGGCCTGGGACGGGCGGCCTTTGTGCAAAGCATATTGATGAAACACGGCGTAGGTGAGGAGCGCTTTATCAAGCTACCCAAAACCCTCCCCGACAGCCTCTTGGTAAATGACACCCTCGAGGGCGGTATTGAGCTACGTCTGCTTGATCGCAAATTGGGCTACGGCCCCGATTCCGCAGCCCTAGAAAGCCTCATCCGGGTTCAGCAGGCCCAGGTAGACGCGTGGGCCTATGAGCGGCTAACCCTGACGAGCCTGGAGCATGGAGAGCTTACTCTCAGCGGCTACGATCAGGCCACCATCGATAGCCTGATCGCCGCCAAGCAAGCCAAAATGAATGCCTGGGCCCGTGAGCGCCTCAAGCTCTCGGCCCTGGAAAAAGGCGAACTCAACCTGGCAGGCTATGCGCCTGACGAAGTCGAGCGTGTGATTCAGGCTCGCCAAGCCAAAGTGGAAGCCTGGGCCCGCGAGCGATTGGAGCTCTCGGCTCTGGAGCAAGGAAAAATTGATCTCAGCGGCTATGATCAGGCGACCATCGATAGCCTGCTAGCGGCCAAGCAGGCCAAAGTCGCGGCCCGGGCGCGAGCGTGGTTGGCGCCATCTGCCCTGGAGCGGGGCGAGCTCTCCCGCAAAGGCTACGACTCCGCAGCCATCGAATCGCTCATTGCCCAGCGCCAGGCCCAGGTACAAGCCTGGGCCCAAGCGCGCATCGAAGAGTCGCCCCTGGAGCGCGGTGAGATGTCATTCATCGGCTATGACTCGGCTACCGTCGAAAGCCTGCGCATGGAGCGGCAAGCCCAATTGGCTGCCCTGGCGCGCGTCAAGGCTAAGCGCAAGCTATCGCCTACCGCGAGCATGCCTTCGGCCCGTCGCTTTTACTTTGCCTACAATCGCTTTGACCTTCTACTCGATGACCAAGCGCGCAACTACCTCACCGAGGTGATCCAGTTCATGCGCCGACAGCCTCAAGCCAATCTCACCATCACGGGCCACGCCGACAACACCGGCGACGCCCAGCACAACCTGGGCCTCAGCCGCAAGCGCGCGCAGACCATGCAGGACTTCTTCGAAGCCTTTGGCTTGCCGCGCACCCGCTGCCAGCTCGCTTACCAAGGCGATACTCAGCCCCTCGCTTCGAATGACACCGACGCTGGCCGGGCCAAAAATCGACGGGTCGAAGTGGCGATCGAGTTGCCTCAGTAACTTCCCCCTCTCTTTTTTGTCCATTGCTTCTGCATGTATGAGGCTGAGCCCTTCCGTTTGGGATCGGGCGATAAAATCATTGTCCCCTCTCTGAAGGTTTTGTTAATTGAAGGTGATTTGCCTAGTGCTTTCGGAATTAAGTAATTAACCATTCGACATTCGACATTCGACATTCGACATTCACATAGAATCCTGACCAGCAGCACTTTCAATTACGAATTGCTGATTACGAATTTCG
>CAYVAP010000941.1:0-1915 GCA_964449365.1 uncultured Bacteroidia bacterium | reverse complement strand
AGGGCCCCGCCGACGAGCTTCCAACGCGGAGATGCGGAAAAAGATGCAGCGATCATCCATCATTCGGGAGTTGACAGAGCACTAGGTTTATTTGCAAAAACGACTTGCTATCATGGGGAAATCTGCTATTCGTTGGATCACGCTTTCGATTATTTTGGGTCTGCTGGTGCTCCTGGCGCTTCAGCGTATGGGGCTTTTCGAAGCTGATGCGGCAGGCCCCCAAGGGGCCTCACCGTCGGCACGCGAACCACAAGCCCTGCCCGTATCCATCGAGGTGGTGGCTACTTCTGCGCTCAAAGACGAACTGACCGTATCAGGCACCCTAGAGGCAGACGAGACCGTGGATCTCAGCAGTGAGGTGGCCGGTAAAGTAGCCAGTATTTCCTTTCGGGAAGGGGCTTGGGTCAAAAAAGGGCACGTGATGGTACGGCTGGATGATTCGGACCTGCAAGCTCAGCTAGAAAAGGTCAAATACCAGCGTGACTTGGCCCAACAGCAGGAAAAGCGCCGCCGCCAACTACTCGATAAGGGGGGCCTCAGTCAGGAAGAATACGATCAGGTAGCTACCGAGCTGAAGACGCTGCAAGCCGAAATCGAATTGCTCAAGGTACGCATCAGCAAGAACCGCATCGTGGCCCCTTTTAGCGGCGTAGTGGGCTTTCGCTACGTGAGCGAAGGTAGTTACGTATCGGCTGGTACCCGCATCGCCAATCTGGTCAAGATCGATCCCATCAAGATCGGTTTTACCGTGCCGGAGCGCTACAGTCGACTGATGAAGCCGGGCCTTCCGGTATATTTCAGCGTAGAGGGGATAGAAGATACTTTGCAGGCCGCAGTTTATGCCAAAGCGCCCAGCATCGATACCGAGACGCGTTCGCTTTCGGTCAAAGCCAAAGCCAGCAACCCGGGGGGGCGTCTTTCGCCAGGTGCCTTTGCTTCCGTGACGGTGCAACTACAAGCTTTCGACTCCGCCCTGATGGTGCCTACTCGCGCCGTGATGCCCGAGCGTGAGCGGCAGATTGTGTACCTCTACGATGGGGGCGTGGCCAAGGCGCAACCCATCGAAACCGGCATTCGGCGAGCCGACCGGGTACAGGTGCTCGATGGCTTACAGGTAGGCGATACCCTGATCACTTCGGGGTTGATCCAAATGCGACCCGGACAGCCCGTTTCTCTGCAACAGGGGTAATGGATGGGACGTTTGAACCAAGGCTCACCTATATGAACGGTCAGGGGGATAAGGGGATAAAGTGATCAGGCACAGCATTTACCTACCGTTTATATTGGCTCACTCAGTGGCCGCCCAAGCGGCTAAATTTACTTTCAACCTTGAACCGCGAAACGAATGCCTAGCACATCCGGAGCGAAGTGCCCGATCAGTTAAGTCGGTAATTCAGCCATTTCTCCCGTCAACTATTCTCCTATCTTCGCAGCATGAAGCTATACCTGATTTTTCTGCTTGCGGTAGTGAGCTTATGCGTGGCTTGCGAGGGCGATCAGTCTCGTCGCAAGCTCGTAGAGCAAGCCCCCAGCATCGCTCAGACCTACGTCGATCAAACTGACCGTACAATTGCTCTGCCCAAGCGGCCCGACCGGGTAATCTCGCTGGCTCCTAGCATCACCGAAATCGTGTTTGCGATTGGGGCACAGCGCAAATTGGTGGCCCGTACCACTGCCTGTGATTATCCTGCCGCAGTGGCCGAAGTGCCTGCGGTGGAGGTGTATCCCAACCTGGACCTAGAGCAGCTCAAAGCCCAGCAGCCTGAGTTGCTCTTGGCTACGGATGAAATTTTTAGCCCCGATGATCTGCAGATGATGGAGCGCCTGGGGTTGCCCATTTACCTGCAACATTTCGACAGCCTGGCTGATGTGTATCGCGGCATCCGTGATCTGGGGCAAATCCTGCAAGCTCAAC
>CAYVAP010000940.1:0-1917 GCA_964449365.1 uncultured Bacteroidia bacterium | reverse complement strand
ACCTGCTTCTGATCGGTCCGCAGGGGCAAGAATTGAGGCAAGAAACTTTCCGTCCCCGGCAGCAGTCAATCCGGTATGGATACTTTACCTGGTCGGTGCCAGAGCTGGCGACAGGTCGCTATCTCCTGCGCGTAGACATCACCGAGCGCGAGCGACAGGTTACCAGCACCCGCTGGCTATCCCTGTTGGTCCCCTAAGAGCGACCTTACCCCCTCCCACACCATTCGAGTGGGCCTCTGGCTGATACCTATGGTTAAACGCGCACCCAACGGCTGGCTTCGAACGCTGTGGATCTTTGGCAGCCTCCTGATGGCAGGAGCATCAACTGCTCAGGTCGATATGGGTCAAACCTACTACCTAAGTCCTTACGGCAATGATTCGGCGGCTGGCACCTCGCCCCAGACGGCCTGGCGCAAGCTGGCTCGCGCCAATGAACACCCCTTTCAGCCGGGCGACCGATTGTTATTGCAAGGCGGTGCCACCTTCACCGGACAATTGACCTTCGAGCCAGGGCGATGTGGTGCCCCAGATGCTCCTCTGTACCTTGGAAGCTACGGCCCACAAGCGGCCATGATCACCCCGCACGACAGTCACGCCATCTGGCTCAAGGACTGCGGGGGCATCACCGTCGAGCGGCTGATCTTACGGGGCAAGGGTTGGGACAAGACCAACCACTCAGGGTTGGTCATCTCCTCCAGCCTGCCGGATCGTCTGCCGCGCCACGAGGGCATTAGCCTCCATGATATCGAGGTCAGCGGCTTTCGCGGTGGCGGCATCACGCTCTTTGTGGAGAAAGGCGCAGTCGGCTATCGGGCGCTAAGGCTGGATCACGTCATTGCTCACCACAACGGCGACCACGGCATCCAGTTACTCGGCGACTATGAGGCCGCGCAATTGAGCCTGCGCGATCTGCAAATCACTTGCTGCCAGGCTCATCCTAACTGGGGGCTGCCCGATAAGACTTGGGCGCACACGGGCAATGGCATCGTGGTGGGCAACGCCGACACGGTGCGGGTGGCTCACTGCGAAGCGCATCACAACGGCGTCAACAATACCCATTCCAAAGGTGGACCAGTCGGTATTTGGCTATGGAATACCCATCACGGCCTGATCGAGCATTGTCATTCGCACCACAACCAGACAGGCAGCGCAAAAGACGGCGGCGGATTCGACCTCGACGGGGGCTCTCAGCACTGCGTGATGCAGCACAACTACAGCCACAACAATGACGGGGCGGGCTATCTGCTCGCTGCCTTCGACGGTGCGCTCCCTTTGCGCCACTGCGTCATACGCCACAACTACAGCCTCAACGATGGCCGCGCCAATCGCTACGGGGGCATTGTCCTGTGGCGCAGTAGAGCCGAGCTAGACTCCATTCGCATCTATCACAACACCATCGTCAGCCAGGCCAATGACCGAGGCCAGCCTGCGGGAATACGCATACTGAGTGCAGGCATCCACGAGGTAGCGCTATACAACAACTTGTTTATCGCCGGCGTAGGGGTGCCGTGGCTGGAGTTGGATCATCCAGTGCGGGATTGGCACAGTCGGGGCAATGCCTGGGTGAGCCTGGGCAAAACGGGCCATGGTCACTGGCTAGGCAATCGCTTTACCGCAGAGACGCGGCCCGAAGTCCTGCGCCAAGACTGGTGGGGAAAATGGCAAGCTCCAGCCCAGATGGATTGGCGGCAGCTCCCTCAACTTAAAGACCTACCCTGGACTGGGGCAGGCATTTCTCTCTGGCCCCTGGGCATCATGACCGATTTGCCATCTGGTACGGTAGGGGTAAAATAGGCTCGGCCTCACCTATATGAACGGTCAGGGGTATAAGGTATAAGAGAATCAGGCACTTTGTGGTCAGTCCCCACATATTGGCTCACTCAGTGGCCGCCCAAGCGGCTATATTTGCTTTCAATT
>CAYVAP010000939.1:0-1918 GCA_964449365.1 uncultured Bacteroidia bacterium | reverse complement strand
CCATGCTGACCAAAGGCAAAGATAGGCCCGAGGATAAACCAATATATGATGAGGCGCCGCATGTTGACGAATGGGTTATGTAAATGCATGAAAATGAAAAGAGAAGAAAGCCGAGGTGGATTAGAGATCTTCCAGATCGGCGGAGAAGGTGGTGCGTACGCCGAGCTTCAGGCCGAGTCGATTGCGATCCGTAAACCTGACGAAGCGATCGCCCTGCTCGGAGGTCTCCAGGCCCAGGCGAAAACTCAACTGCTGGGTGCGCGAGATCCGCTCGTAGCGATCAGGCGAAAGGTCGATCAGCAGCGTACGGAGGCTCGGGCTGATCACTTCCCCGGCGGCATCGACCGTGGCCGCCTCTAGCAGCACATCGTTTTGGTCGAGCAATGAGTCGACGATTTACCCAGTCGAGTCATGAAAAAATACCTGACAAATCATCTCCAGAGGCAAGCCATTTTCAGTGATGAATTTGAGTTCCACCTCTTCTACCTCTTCGAGCTCTGGCCATTCGAAGTCAAAATCGGCGGTGTCTTGGTAGGAAAGCCCTTTGGCTCGCAGATCGAGGGGAACCTCGCTGCGGGCCAAGATTTGCAGGCGCGAGCTATCGGTGATGAAGCCTATGCCATCATTGGCCCGGGCTAGGTATTCGATAGTAGCCCGGTCGGGTAGCAGGGCAGAAGCCTGCTGGATATTGGCGTTGCTGTCGTCAAAAAAGGCCGAATCCTGTTGCGATAGGCCCACTTGACTGAGGCTGGGATAGGCGATCACCTGCCCGGAAATGAGCGGGTGATTGGGCTTCATCAGGTTCAGGGTCTGGTTGGTGCGGGAGTTGGTGGTGGTAAATTGCCCGAGTCGCAAAAGCAGCGGAACCCCGATAGAATTATCGATATCGAAGACCAGCCTAGCCCCCCGTACCGCAAATTCGGCCCCTTCGAAACGGCCCAGATCATCGGTGGTTTCTATTTGCAGATCGGCCTCGATAAAGGCTTGGGCAAAGTTGCCTTGGACGTAAGAAAAGGTCAGGTTTTCAAAAATCAGGTTCAGGTTTTGAGCCGGGAGGGGGAAGCCAGTGTTTTGGTTGGTCAGCACATAGCTAGCCTCGATATCCCCGTTGATGAAGTCGATGCGGCTACCGGCCAGGGTTTCGGCCTCGTCAACGGGCAGCACATAGCTGCTGCCGTTGAAATTCCGCGTAAGAGTGATGGCCGAGCCATTGCGCTGCACGTTGTTGAGCGTGATGTCCAGGCGGTAGGGCGCATTGGTTGGAGTCTGGATGTCAAAGCGTAAGCGACCGGTTTTTACGTCGGCCAGGTCGATGTCGGGCACACTGAGCACAGAGAGCGGGATCTCGACCGTCGGTAGCGGCATGGGAGCCGTAAAGTCGCCAATGGCCAGCGAATCGCCCAGGGCGAGGGTGTAGAGCTCGCCTTCATACACCAAAACTACCAGGCCATCAGGGTCGACGCGAATGAAGCGGTTGTCATCGCCCAATTCGTCAAAGAGGCGATCTGCTCCCACATCCGTCGAAAGCAACGGCACCGCCAAGTCGGGACGAAAAGTCACCCCTTCTAAATTGTCGAGGCGTTCTGCCCAGCTACACCCCCCCACAGCAAAGAGGAGAGCTACCATCAGGGCCAAGAACAGTGAGCTAAAACAGTTCATGGAAAGAGAAAATAAGTGGATGAATGAAGAAAAAGGGAAAGCATAGCCGGAAAAACAGTCCCCAAAGATTGATAGATATTTTACCAAAAAAAAAACTATTTGACAGAAAATCTTGAAGAATAACACCATGAGACAACCATTTTCCCATCCCCTGCTTGGTCGGGGCTTCGCATTCGCGGTTGAAAGTAATTTTAGCCGCTCGGCGCGGCCACTGAGTGAGCCAATATGTGGGGGCTGGCCTGTGCTGAAGCCTCCTACG
>CAYVAP010000938.1:0-1919 GCA_964449365.1 uncultured Bacteroidia bacterium | reverse complement strand
AATGTCGCTCAGATGTATCAGATCCAACTTGAATAGCTAAATTGAGAATTGCTGGCGCCTCTGCGTGAAACAAAAGGGGGAAGTTATTCTTTGAGCTTCACTAAGTAACGCAAGAAAAATAACTTCCCCCTTTTGAAAGGTGAATGCCTTGATGAGCAGCGGTTTATACTGTTCATTGATCCATGTTAATTGTTCACTGTTACTAAACTGGAAACTTCGAACTTTCTTCACTAGCTTTCGGCTATATTATTCCGCCAGGCTGCCGAGCCGATGGAATCGGCAAAACGAGCGCCGCACCAGATCTGAAACCCAGCGCCGCCGAAAGTAGGTCGCTGAGTCAGTACATGGTTCCAGCTCCTAGCGCCGCAGCCGCACGTCCATGTCCGGCACGTTGCGTACGATGGCCCGCAGGATCTCCCAGTCGGTGTCGTCGAGAGCCTCACGCTGTAGGTACACCGTCTGGTAGCGGCTGAGAAAGATCACCATCCAGTAGCGGTATTCCCGCACCTCATAGATCGCCTCCCACTCATAACGCATGGCAAAGGTCTCGCCCGTCAGGGCGATACCCTCGCCCGAAACCTCATACTTCACTGGCTCCTGAAACATCTGCGTGGTGTCGTACAGGGTGCGCGTGTTGAGGTACACCATCAGAGGCAGCAGCACAAAAATGGTCAGCATGATCCAGAAGGGTAGCTGATCCATGTCGGGAATCGCCTGATCCGACCAAGACGAAAAAATCATCCCCAGGTTGAGCAGTCCCACCGCGTAGACCAGCAAGATGGTAGGCCGCGAAAAATAGCGGTAATACGCCAGCGACAGCAGCGGCAGGAAGGGAATTTCTTGGGAGAAGCGGAGGTTTTCCATGGGTGGGATTGGGGGGGATAAGAGGTATAGGAGGGGATAAGGTAGCAACTTCAAACTACACTTACCTTATGTCCCCAATTTGGCCACGCTTGTCGACCCGTATGCCCCCTGACCCGTGCGCTCGACCCTTATGCCTGACCCGTGCGCTCGACCCTCATGCCCCCTGACCAGTGCGCTGATTCCATCTCCCCCGCACCACCTCGGCGGGGTTGCCGCGGTAGATCTGGTCGGGGGCGAGGTTGCGGTTGGCGATGGAGCCAACGCTGAGCACAGCGTGAGCGCCGACCTCCACGCCGGGGCAGACCACGGTCTTGGCTCCGATCCAGCAGCCCTGACGCAGGGTGATCTCCCCGATCATCAGGTCGAAGCTCGAGCGGCGGTAGTCGTGGTTGCCGGTCAGGAGCATAGCCCCCTGCGAGAGACACACGTGGGCTTCGATGCGTACGTCAGCCAGATTGTCGATCCAGACGCGCTCGCCGATCCAGACGTGGTCGCCGATATCCAGCCGCCAGGGGTACTTGATGTTGACCCCCGGCTTGATGATCACGCCCTGGCCGACTTTGGCCCCAAAGGCCCGTAGTAGCCACACTTTCAGCCCGCTGATGGGGTTGAGGGGGCTGATGAAAAAGAGCGCATTGACGAAGTACCATACGAGCCGCTGGAAGGCACTGCCGCCTGGTTGGTACCAGTCGTTGTTGAAGGTCGAGAGGTCGACCCGGCGGATGGGGGTGGATTCATGCATCGGCTTGCTGATGTTGGTAGATCATGTCGAGCAGGGTATCGGCCCAGATCTGCGGGGTGATGCGCTGGGCCAGGTGATGGCTGTGCTCCCCCATGCTGCGCAGGGTAACATCGTCGCACGCCATCAGGCGCATGAGGCATTCGTAGATAGACTCTACCGAAGTGGCCCGATGCAGGAAGCCATTTTCTCCTGGTTGCAAAAAGCTATCGGCCGCGCCCACGGCATCCGAAGCCAACAGCGGCAAACCCGCTGCTGCTGCCTCGTGCAGGGCCACGCCCCAGGGCTCATGCCGACTGGGCAGGACAAAAGCCTG
>CAYVAP010000937.1:0-1923 GCA_964449365.1 uncultured Bacteroidia bacterium | reverse complement strand
CTGTGCCGAAGCCTCCTACGCCCCTTTCATATAGGTGAGTAAATTTAGCCGCTTGTGCGGCCATTGAGTGAGCCAATATGAACGGTAGGTAAACGCTGTACCTGACCATCTTATACCCTTATGCCCTTATACCCCTGCCGTTCATATAGGTGAGTGCTTCGCATTCGAAATTCGTAATCCGTAATTCGCAGTTGAAAGCAAATCTAGCCGCTTGGCGCGGCCACTGAGTGAGCCAAGAGGAACGGTTTCGGCACAGAGTGCCTCACCAGCAGGGGTAAATGCGGTACCTGATCACCGTATGCCCTTGAGAAGCGAGATCGCTGCGCTGCGAGAAGTGAGATCGCTATGCCCTTATACCCCCATACCCCTGACCGTTCACATAGGTGAGTAGGATGAATCGATCATTCGAAGTTCGTATAAGGAACGCGACCGTCAGCGATTTTCATTGAGAATGGCCAGTCGCGAATTTCGAATTAAATCCACTTGTGCTATGCCTGAAGATTTTCCCACTCGTTTTCGACGTAAATGCGCAAAGCCGTGTTGATCACATCTTTGACGCGGATGCCCTTTTGGTTGGCGATTTGCCGGGCGCGGTCGAGCACGTCGGTGGTGATCATGGTGCTGAAGCGACTTTCGAGTTGCTGATCTTCTTCGTCAGACTGCGGGGTGCGCTTGGGGAAGATTTCGTCGAAAACCTGATTGTCGAGCGCTTCCTCCATCGTTTCGAGGAGCGACTTGCGCTGGGATGATGTGGGCTCGGGCGGTAGGCTCTCGTTGATGGAGTCGATAAAACGTTTTTTGCGTCGCCCGCTGCCTCCTGATCGGGCCGCTTTGTCTGCCTTCTTACGCTTATCAGGGATCAACCCCTCCAACACGTCTTCGTCGTAGGCTTCGGCGGATAGGATGTCTAAAAATTTCTTTGCCATGATGTCGGGTTGCTGGGAAGAACGGCGGAGTAGCAGGGAATTTGAACGTCGTAAGGGGGAATGGCCCCCTTCTCAGACCGCCAGCTCGGTATTTAGTCGCTGAATCACCTCCCGGCTCAGTTGCAGGTAGTCCTCTGCGCCGTTGCAGTGAGCGTCATACTGGAAGATGTGTTGGCCCATGCTCTGCGATTCGGCCAGGGCTACGTTGCCACGAATGTGAGTGGCAAATACGGCTTCGCCGTAGCGTTCTTTGGCTAGCTCCAACACGTCGCGATGCAGCACTTTGCGATGGTCGTACTGGGTGATGACGATGCCGAGCAGTTCCAGGGCTTCATTCATGCGGGTTTTGACCGTGCGCAGGATGCGGATAAAGTCTGCCATCCCCTGCATCGCCAGAGATTCTGGTTGCAATGCAATCACCACAAAGTCGCTCGCGGTAAGCGAAGAGATGGTCAATGCCCCCAAAGAGGGCGGGCAATCGATCAGCACATAGTCGTATTGATCATATACTGGCTTGAGCGCCTCTTGTAAGATGAATTCTTTGCCGACCTCGTTGTTTTTCTCAAAACCTGCCAGGTGTACCGACGAGGGCACCAGGTCGATGTTGGTATCGACGGTTTGTACCATCTTGCGCACGTCTTCTTCGAAGGCCAGCACCTGATAGATGGTCTGGTCCTGCTTGCGCAAGCCCAGCGAAAAGGTCGCATTGGCCTGCGGGTCCATGTCGATGAGGAGTACGTGGTGGCCGATGCGGGCTAATCCAGCCGCAAGGTTGACTGAGGTGGTGGTTTTGCCAACCCCTCCTTTGTGATTGGCGATCGAGATGACGCTCATGGAACGTTCGGGTGATTGAAGTAGGTTTGTAATCTTGGGCAGCTAGTGCCATAGCTCGTGAATGTAACGCTTTTTTTCTGTTTTGTGAGCTAAAACGCACAAAAATCGCCTCTAGTGCTCTGTCAAGTTGAAAATGATGGGTAAGCGGTCGCAGATTTTTTCG
>CAYVAP010000936.1:0-1925 GCA_964449365.1 uncultured Bacteroidia bacterium | reverse complement strand
TGCCCCTGCTGATCATGCTCGTCCTGATCCGACAATACGCTCAGCACTGGACGCTGGAAGAGCACGAAGGCGGCTTTCACTTCATGGGCGGGGCCTTGCTTTTTGGGAGTTGGTGGGTTACGCTCACGGGCTTCATCTACGCTATTTTCAACGTAAAAGTACCCTACATCCCCACGCCGAAGGGAGACGCCCTCAACAACGAATGGCGCATCACGCGGCCCAACCTGATCGCCATGGCTCTGAGCTTGGCCGCCATCATCTACGGCCTCTCCATCGACTGGAGCCCCTATGCCTTCATCATGGCGGGCTACGCTGGGGTCAACCTTTTCATGCTGGGATTTCTTACCCTGGTGAGCCAGCAAAAGCTCCTGAGTGGCTTTTATCGCAAACTCTATCAAGATAGTGAGAGTCGCCTGCGCAGGGCACGACGCCAACTGTACTTCTTGCGCCATCGCCTGCTCTACCGCGCCATGCGCAATCGCTGGATAGCCACTGCCCTGATTCTTCTCTCGGTGATCGTGAGCCTGAACTTCATTGATCGCATGCCAGCCGTCGACTTAGGCAAAACCGGGCATGCTTCGGTCAAAGTCCAACAGAGCTTTTTGCTGGGGGTGGCCTTGCCAGCCTCTTCGGCGGGGAGTGCTACCCTCGACTCCGTATCACGAATCACCGAGCGCAGCCTGCTGCCCGTAAGTATGCTGCAACTCCCTACCGTCAAGCATGCGCTGCGCACCCAGCAGGAGCAATTGCTTAGCCTCTTTGACGCGGGCTATCTGCCGCTGCTGCCCTACCTACCGCCTGGCAGCGAAGAGGGGTTGGCTCATTTGCTGGCCGGAGAAAGCGATAGCTTGCTCCGAGCAGAAGCCCGCAGCCTTCGGGCCTTACCTCAGCACCTTTTCCTGCAACTGATGCCCGCCCAAGACCTGAGCGATTCGCTGGCCCAGACCTACGTGCAAGATTGGCGCCACGTGGTCGAGGTGTTTCGGGCAGAAGGGGTAGGCAACGTGGTGTGGGTGTGGCCGGTGCCTCATCACACCGATCGCAAAGCTTTTTACCCTGGGGCTCGATATGTCGATTACCTCAATCTGGACCTCAGCGACAGCAGCGAGTCGAGCCTGATCAACTTCGAAGCCATCTATGAGCCCATCCGCCAAGAGGGCTATGCTCACCCGGTGATGCTCAGCGGCTTGACTCCTCCTCAGGATGAACCAAGCAACTGGCTGGCTCAACGCTTGGGCGAGTTTCCTGGTCGCTATCCTGAAATTCATGGCCTCGCGTTCCGGTCGCTCAGCTCACCTCTCCTAGCCGATCTGCTGGTCGACAAAACCCCTCCCACCGCGCAAATGGAATCTCTGCGCACAGAGCTAGCGCGCTGGCTGGCTACCGAGTCTCCACGTGGCCCGGGGGCCTGGTTTGAGCCAGGCAAGGGCTCTCGGGCCATCTATCCGATGTCTCAGTCAGCCGATCACCCGGGCCAACCCACTGGGGTCTCGCCAAAGACCCTGTCCCGCACTGAGCATGGAAGCTATCAATGGATGGTCGAGGGCGAGCCCTTCACCATTCAGGGAGTGGTGTACAACCCCGGCCAAGACTGGCGGGATGGTCACAATCCCCTCACTCGTAACAAGCTCAAGCAAGATTTTCGCCGCATCAAAGCCATGGGAGGCAACACCATCAGCCGCTATCGCCCCAGTATCTACGACGAAAACCTGATACGGGCCGCAGATGATCTGGACATGAAGGTGATGTATGGCTTTTGGTTCGAGCCCTGGACCGATTACAGCCGGGATAGTGTACGGGTCGAGGCAATCGTGGCCTCAGTACTGAGTCGCGTGAAGGAAATGCACCACCACCCCTCGATCATCGGCTGGGGCTTGGGCAGCGACACCTGGGAGCGCCTGGCCGACGACTTCGACCCGGCTTAT
>CAYVAP010000935.1:0-1932 GCA_964449365.1 uncultured Bacteroidia bacterium | reverse complement strand
ATCAAACAAGATTTCAGAATTCACAGGATCATAAGCACCGGAAAGCCATCCTGTTCTTCCTGTCAAAAAACGAGCGCGCCAAAGGCTCATGTCCAATAGTATGGATTGAGTATTCCCAATTCGTACAAATTACTGATCGCGAATGTCGAATGCGAAGCACCAATGCCTACCCCGCCCAGGTCTCCCGGTCCAGGCTCCGATACTGAATCGCCTCGGCGATATGATCTGGCTCGATGCCTTCGCTGCCGGCCAAGTCAGCGATGGTGCGAGCCACTTTCAGGATGCGATCGAAGGCCCGGGCGCTGAGGTCAAGCTTCTTCATGGCGATTTTCAGCAGATTTTCGCCAAATTTATCGATCGGACAGATTTGCCGCACCAAGTTGCTGGGCATCATGGCATTGGCGTAGAGACCGGGGCGGTCTTTGAAGCGCTCGAGTTGGATTTTGCGAGCAGCTTGCACCCGCTCGCGGATTTCGGCGCTGGCTTCACCCGGCTCACGAGAGGCTAATTCTTCGAAGGGCACCGGGGTCACCTCCACGTGCAAGTCGATGCGGTCCATCAGGGGCCCGCTGATTTTGTTGAGGTAGCGCTGCACCTGCTGCGGCCCACAGACGCACTCCTTGTCGGGGTGGTTGTAATAGCCACAGGGACAAGGGTTCATGCTCGCCACCAGCATGAAGTTCGCGGGGTATTCCACCGTAATTTTGGCGCGGGAGACGGTGATGCGCCGCTCTTCCAGCGGCTGCCGCAGCACCTCCAATACCGGACGCTTGAACTCCGGCAATTCATCCAAAAACAAAATGCCATTGTGCGCCAGGCTGATTTCGCCCGGCTGCGGATTGCCCCCTCCGCCTACCAAAGCTACATCTGAGGTGGTGTGATGCGGGTTGCGAAAAGGCCGATTCGCCACCAAGGCCGAATCTTCGGGCAGGGTCCCGGCCACAGAGTGGATTTTGGTGGTCTCCAAGGCCTCATGCAAGGTCAGCGGCGGCAAGATGGTGGGCATGCGCTTAGCCAGCATAGTCTTCCCCGCGCCCGGCGGCCCGATGAGAATGGCGTTGTGCCCCCCGGCGGCGGCAACCTCCAAGGCGCGCTTCACGTTTTCTTGCCCCTTCACGTCAGCAAAGTCAAAGGGAAAATCCTGCTGCGCATCAAAAAACAGCTCCCTCGTGTCGCGCACCAGCGGCTCGATCATCACCTCACCTTTGAAAAATCCTGCCGCTTCATGCAGGGTCTCCACCGGGATCACATCCAGTTGGTTGACGATCGCGGCTTCGGCCGCGTTTTGCTTGGGCAGCATAAAGCCCTTGAAGCCCCGCTTGCGCGCCTCCACCGCGATGGGTAGCGCGCCCTTGATGGGCTGCAAGGTGCCGTCGAGCGAGAGTTCGCCCATGATCAGGTATTCGCCCAAGGGCGCTTCTGGCAGCTCGCCTTCTGCCCCCAAAATACCCAGCGCCAAGGTCAGATCGTAGGCTGAGCCGACCTTCATCACGTCGGCAGGAGCAAAATTTACGGTGATGACCTTACGTGGCAATTGGTAGCCATTATTCTGAAAAGCCGTACGGATACGCTCACGCCCCTCACGCACCGCATTGTCGGGCAGCCCCACCATGAAAAAGCTAGGCGTGCCCCCCAAAGCCACGTTCACCTCCACGGTGATAATATTGGCGTGTATGCCCTCGACGGCACTGCCGTAGGTTTTGACCAGCATGGACAGGGTGGATTGTAGTTCGTTGCTTGTAGTTGGGAGTTTTCAGGTCGCGATTCAAACTCCAAACCAGAAACTCTCCTCAAATTAGCTCCTACGCGCCATTGGCACAAATGGAGGGGGACTTTTTTCTGGTTTCTTGGGGGGTTGGGGTTTTGGGGGTTGTGAGTTTTGGGGTTTTGGGGTTTGGGTTTTGGGTTTTGGGGTTTTGGGTTTGGGGGGTT
>CAYVAP010000934.1:0-1933 GCA_964449365.1 uncultured Bacteroidia bacterium | reverse complement strand
ACTGGTGGTCGTAGCCATGTTTTGCGGCGATTTTGCGAGCCTTGCGCAAGTGCTTCGAGAATTCCTTTGATAAGCCTTTTTCATGGAGCAAATAGATCTCCATCATCATTTCCTGCAACTGAATCTTGGGCGTGCGCTGGGCGTGGTAGTTGCGCAGGGTCCGCAGGATGATGCCGTAGAGGGTAGTCTTGGCAAAGGAAAAATTGCGGGGGTGGAGCTAAGCAGGCAGATTGCTACGCAGCGCCTCTTCGTCGTATTGCTCCTGAGCAGCGATGAGATCAAACAAAGCCAAATACTGGCTCAGGTCGCGCCCTTCATACTTCTCACTATGCAGTTTGAAGTAGCGTTTCTCGGCCTTACTCATGGCCTGAATCAACTGAAACAAAGAATCGGACTTGGCCATAGGCGGGTTGGTTCAAGTAGGGCCAGCTTCGAAGGGTCAGAGAAGATTGATGGCTTTCTGCGTCATGATCAGGACGCATAGCGCCAGAATTTTCCGTGCTGCAGGCTTTTGCCTTCCCAATCTGTTGCTTCTCCACTTCCCTGAAATAAAATTGCGACCATTTTATTAGAATAAACAATTGATTTTCAGCCTACTTCATCGGATGCCTAGTCGGTTAGAAGCCAAAAAAGCCTGCTCATTCTCATTTTCCTCTTACCCGCTGAAAGTGCTAAACTGCGGTGGTATTCGATTCTTCATCACAAACTAATCGACATGAAAAACCTTGCATGGTTTACTGTAATGGCCTTTTTGCTACTCGCTTTGCTCACTGCTTGCGGTGGATCGGCCACGAAGCCTGCGCCTTGTACGCTGATCGAAAATCAACCCCAGGGTACTGCTCGTAACGTGCAGACCCTGACGGCGGAAAATGTCGACCGGCTGATCGTCAAAGGTGGACCTACCTGTATCGTGATTCAAAACAGCCCCGATACCGACGTTACGGTCATCAGTAGCGACAATCCCGAAACAGCAGCATGCAAAGATAGCCAATCGAGCAAGCTGCAAAACATCGGCGGCGGCATCATCATCACCGTGGAAGAAGACACCGCCATGTTTGCCCTACGTGCTGGCAAAGGCACTCAATACGACCTGTCAGACCCAGCCCTCAAGCGCCTCATTGGTAGCCTGGTCATCATGGTAGAAGCTGACACGCTCGAATAAGTCGTGAGCTCTATCGGGGGCTCTCCTTTCTCAACCCAACCGTCCTCAACCTCATGAATCGACTGTCAGCGCCTCCCGCGCTGCCAGGGTGGACCCTGTATCCCTGTGGTTTTTTGTTTCATTCCGATTAATCCGCCCTGTTATGGTTTATCCTGGTAACCCACTCATTGCCTCTGCGCAGTCTGATCGAGCCTTGGTGGCCCGCTTCTGCCAAGAGGCTGACCAAGTCGCTTTACATCAACTGCTCCGCCGCCACCGAGGGTTGGTCATGACCATCCTCCAGCGTTTTCCTCTCGAGCTGGAACTCGAAGATCTGCTACAAGAGCTCTACTTGATTTTATACCAAAAACTGCCCCGCACGAGTGAGGTCCGCAATTTTCCCGGCTGGCTCTCCATTATCACCCAAAACTACCTACGCGATCGCCTACGCCGCCATAGCAGCTTCCTCAAGTACCAAAGCAGCCAGCAAGGTCGACCCGATCGCTACGAAGAATACCCCGAAACCACCCTCGATCGTCGCACCCTGGTAGAAGCGGCCTTTGCTCAGGTCAACCAAGCCGAAGCGACTTGCCTGCGCCTGCGCTTTTTCCATGGCATGAATTACCAGGAAATAGCCGATGAGCTCGGCCTTACCTTCAAACAAGTCTGTGGCCGCCTCAATCGCGGCATGGACAAGATGCGCCAGCATCTGACTTGATCAGGGATCAGGGATCACCCTACTGATCATTGACCACTGACCATTGATCACTGACCATTGACCACTGACCACTA
>CAYVAP010000933.1:0-1936 GCA_964449365.1 uncultured Bacteroidia bacterium | reverse complement strand
GCCGCCGTGCCGATCGAAGGGAGGCATGGGCGGCTGTACGTTGTTATGGGCTTTTCATTTTTGCACCACTTTTTCTACATCATAATATTCGGCATACTGAGGATTGGTTTTTCCTGAAAATATAGCTGATATGAAAATTCTATATTTGCCAGGATCTAGTTTCCGAAAACTAGGCTCATCTCCAAGATGCCATATGTGGTTTCCCCTTTCCTGATAGAGTCGATGTAATGTTATCATTCTAGGGAGAGCACCTTTTGAAGCAGTCAGACGGAGAACTTTGACTTCAAAAAATCCAGGCTCTTTAAGACCAGTCTCTAGGGTTAGCGAATCTGAAAATTGTACTGGATATATTGAAAACACGGAAGTATCCTGCAGCACTTTATGGCAAGTAGGGTTGATCAGCAAAGCACTCCACAGAAAGTGGGTCAAAAATATCTGTGTCATAACTGTTTGATTAACGTTTGACTAGTTGTTTGATCTTCTAGCTGAATTTGGAAATAGTAGATGCCAGGAGAAATTAAGGAATTGATGGTAATACCATTGGAACTGGTTTTTTTCGGGTAAAGAACCATTTTTTTATCGTATATTTTTTGCCCCATTTGATTGAAAATTGTCAATTGAACAGATTCTGGTTGGGTAAGTTCTAAATCAAGCCAGACACGGTCTGTAAATGGATTAGGATAAACATAAACGGTTTTGGACTGCGAACTTACATCTGTAAGACTGTTGGCTATGTTGCAGTCTAGGGGATCGATCGCTGTCATCGTATCAGTAGAACAGTTAAAATCACCAAACTGAGCCATTTTCACCATTCGCTGACCTCCTATGATGTCATTGGTCGAGAGATCTCGCTGAATCCCCACTGGGCCGCGAGTGAGATAAGGATACATGATATCTTTCTGCATAAAGAATCCTGTATCTGTGTTATTGGTATGTTGGAGTCCAATTGCGTGCCCCAGCTCATGGAGACAAGCAGTCTCAAAGTCTGTGAGACTCGAAGAAAACTGAAGGTTTCCAGATAATGACCACCCCACGGTATTCGAGAATGTGATGTCAATATCTACAATAGGAACTTTGTTAATGGAGAACGAACATAGTGCCGGATCGAAGTCAAGGTGAGTGATTCCCTGACTACCTACTCCGGGAGTTGGATTAACAAATGAGACAGTGTGAATACCATCATTCGCATTTACCTCTCTGAGAAAGGGAAGGCTATCAACTTGAAAGTTCACGCCAGTTTCGCAGCGCCAAGTGGATAGGGCTCGCGTGAAGGAGTTTCTTGCTTTGGGTAAATCGAAGAACGTTGCATTGAATGACGGGTAAATAATGGAGTCTCCGAATCTAAATGAATATCCACCAGATGTACCATCGGAATTAACAAGCATGAGAGGAACAGGGTAGCACTCCGCCGCAGGAAACGTAGGGTCAAAGTAATTGGCAAGTGCGTATCGCACGCCCAGACCGTCAATGGAGGCAACACCACCACCATCCGTGAAAACAAGTAATTGCCCTGATCCTGCACTACTTCGATCTACTTCAAGAGACGAGTCAGCTACGTTGCGGCTGGGAACAAAAACGAGAATGGAATCATCAGTCCAATCCAGGACATCGCATTCAACAGCAGATATAAACGGAGGAAAGGGGACAGAAGGGGGCGGCATAAGATCATTAAACTCTGCCTCAGCATTTTGGAAGGAGACGAATGAGGCTAAACCAGGTCCCGTCCCTACTGAACCAAATCCTGATCCATAGATCGTGAGCAAATTATCTTCGCTTTCAAAATCCCCTGCCACAACTGGATTTGGAGAAACGCTATCTATTGCCACTGTATTTGATGAGGAAAAAGTAACCCCATCCGAGGCCTTCACCACGTCAAACAATTGCCCATTACTCCCATTGAAAAACTCACTCTCTCCCTGCATATCCGGCTCTAAGA
>CAYVAP010000932.1:0-1937 GCA_964449365.1 uncultured Bacteroidia bacterium | reverse complement strand
TTCGCGGTTGAAAGTTCAAGGTTGAAAGTAAAGATAGCCGCTGGGCGCGGCCACTGACTGAGCCAAAAGGAACGGAAGGTACATGCTGTACCTGACTACCTTATCCCCTTATTTCCTTATCCCCCTGAATCCCCCTGACCGTTCATAATCGCCCTCTGCCTGACCGCTCCGCTTGCCATGTCCCCAACTTTCCCTTGCTTTGAAGCCAAATCCCTTGAAGATGTCTCGACCGTTGCAAGTGTGGCTCTTAGTCATCGCCTTGTCGCTGCTTTGGGGGAGTTCTTTTTTGCTGCTCAAGCGCGTCCTTTATCTGTATTCGCCGATTCAGGTATTTGCCGGGCGCATGTTGTTTGCGGGCATATTGCTGGTTCCTTTGGCCTGGCGAGGGCTGCGCCGCATTCCCGCCGACAAATGGCCGCCTTTGTTGGCCATCGCCATCATCGCCAACTTTACCACCACCCTACTCAATGCCTTTGCCCAGGTGAGTCTGGCTAGCGCCCTGGCCGGCATTCTCAACAGCCTCACCCCCCTGATGACCTTGTTTGTGGGCTTGCTGTTTTTCAATCAAGCCATGCTGCGGGGGCAGTTTTGGGGGGTGCTTTGGGGGCTCTTGGGTACATCTTTACTGGTGCTGACCAGCAGCAATGGCGAATTTGGCGAGGTCGACTTCGCCGCCTTTCTGATGATCGGGGCTACCCTGTGCCACGCCTTCACCAACCACATCATCCGCGCCAACCTAGCGGGCCTCAGCTACATGCAGGTGGCCGGAGCCAGTTTTTTGCTCATCTCACCCGTAGCCTTGCTCGCGGGGTGGAGCAGTGGCCTCTTTGAGCAAGTTTTGAACTATCCCGAAAACTGGCAGACCACTATCTACCTCGCTTTCTTGGGCATGGGCGCCAACGCCATGGCCCTGCTAATGGTGGCGCGCATCGTGCAACTGAGCAGCCCCGTGACCGCCAGCATGGTCAACTACCTCATTCCCATCGTGGCGGTAGGATGGGGCATCTACGACGGCGAATCCATTTCCCTGCTACAGATCTTATTCACCGCGCTCATCATTGCCTGTGTATGGTTGGTGAATCGCAAGCAAGCAGACCAGGAGGAAATGGAATAAAGAGGGCAGCGTGCTGCATAAGCGCCATGGAGTAGGATGCTGAGGAAGCGCGTTCGACGCTCTCGGGGGCAGATCAGTTTTCCTTTCGAGGTCTCTCTTTTTCGAATTGCTAACGACCGTACGCTAGTATCTTTGCAGGTGATTATTTATCTTTGAATTGGGCGGGGAAGCGATGAGCTTTTCTCAGCCATTTTGGACCACAACTGACGGAACGATATGAACTTTCAACTGACTGAAGAGCACAAAATGATCCGGGAGATGGCCCGCGACTTTGCTGAGCAAGAGCTCAAGCCAGGGGTGATCGACCGCGATGAGAAACAATACTTCCCCCAGGAGCTGTTGCGGCGCATGGGCGAATTGGGATTCTTGGGCATGATGGTCGACCCTGAGTATGGGGGCGGTGGCATGGATACGGTATCTTATGTGCTGGTGATGGAGGAACTGTCGAAGTGGGATGCTTCGGCTAGCGTGATCGTGTCGGTGCAAAATTCGCTGGTAAACTGGGCCATCGAGAAGTACGGCACCGAGGCACAAAAGCAAAAGTACCTACCACGCCTGACTTCAGGGGAGATCATTGGTTCTTTCTGCCTCTCGGAGCCCGAAGCAGGCTCGGATGCTATCCAGCAGAAGACCTTCGCATTAGACAATGGCGACCACTATGAGCTCACTGGTACCTAAAACTGGATCACCAACGGGAGTATCTCGACGCGTTATCTGGTGATGGCGCAGACCGACCGCGAGAAGAAGCACAAAGGCATCAATTGCCTGCTGGTAGAGCGCGACATGAAGGGCTTTGAGGTGGGGCCCAAAGAGCAAAAAATGG
>CAYVAP010000931.1:0-1945 GCA_964449365.1 uncultured Bacteroidia bacterium | reverse complement strand
TCAGCCCCCCACATATTGGCTCACTCAGTGGCCGCGCCGAGCGGCTAAAATTACTTTCAATGACGAATTACTGATTACGAATTTCGAATGCGAATCACCAGTTGCCCCGAGGTGCAACCCCTGAGCAAGCCGACATGAGGAGCTGGCCTGTGCCCAGGCCCCCTATGCCCCGTTCCGTTCATAAAAAAAGGCTCCGTGCTGTTGCACGGAGCCTTTGTGGCATGCGCGGAGGCTCATTAATTAGAACCACCTACGTTAGCGAAGTCGTTTTTGTACATCTTGTACAGCCCTTGGATTTCGGGTACCATGACGAATTCGGTACGGCGGTTTTTGGCCCGGCCTTCTTCGGTGTCGTTGGAAGTGATCGGCTGGGTGTCGCCTTTGCCAGAAGCCATCATGCGGCCAGAGGCAACACCAGCTTTTTCCAGCTCACGTACCACCATCAAAGAGCGAGCGGTAGAAAGCTCCCAGTTATCTTTGTAGGTAGCTTTGTGGATAACCACGGGCTCGTTGTCGGTGTGGCCTTCTACCTGAATCATCAGGTCAGGATTGTCTTTGAATACCCCAGCCAGGGTACCGATGACATCTTTAGAATCGCCGCTCAAGCGGGCGCGGCCTGGATCGAAGAGGATGCTGTTGGACATGGTGATGTACAACTTACCGTTGCGCTCTTCGACCGTGATGTCTTCGGGATCGTAGGTTTCAAAAGCCTCAGAAATTGCGCTCTGGATGGACTCAATCTTCTGATTGTTGGCACTGATTTGCTTGCTGAGTTCAGCAATTTCTTCCTTGCTCATTTTGAGGTTACCCTCAAGCTCGGCGAACTCGCCCTTGAGCTGTTCGTTTTCTTCTTGAGCTTCAGCCAGGGCACTTTCGAGTGCACTTTTTTCTGCAGCGGCGCGGTTCATTGCCTCTTCGTACTTCTTTTTAGAAACACAAGAGGAAAAGACACCCAGCACCAGAGCCACAGCAATCAATTTGGATACCGTTACTGAAAGGTTCATGATGGATTTGCGTTGTTGTATGCGGGAAATAATAGATTGATCCTGCAAATTACGGAACTACCCAAGTGCATAGTTATTGATACTTATGCAAATAAGCAAATCGGAGCTTTGGGAAATGGGATGCCGAAAAAAAATTAAGGAAAACAAATTTTCCTTATTTTCAGAATATGATGGTCGAAGGTGCCCAGCGTATGAATGCCATTGGGTTCGCTGATGGTTCGTAAGTTTCAACTGATCACCGGCGCAAATGGTTGCTTGAGAATCAGAGGCTGAGAAAAAAATCCCAGAATGAGCCTAGATCAGCCATTGCCTTGAGGCACTCAAGCTTACTGCCTCGCTCTCTGGCCAAGCCCACCCTCTGGATCCCAGACGCGATAAACAGCAGCGGGGCCCTTTGAGTTAATCTATTAAACATGGTTGACTTGCTCGCCAAGAGAAAGTCCCCATCTAGTGCTTTTAGAATGAAGTAACTTTCAACCTCATCGCAATGAGAAGATTGTATTTTTTCCTTTTGTTTTTTGGGTTGCTGATGGCAAGCGCACAGCCCGAGCTGGCTTTTTCAGAATTTGCCACGGGGCTAGCCCGGCCCGTAGACCTTGCTCACGCCGATGACGACCGTCTCTTCGTTGTGGAGCAGCGCGGCACCATCCGCATCATCGACGCCGATGGGCAGGTCTCCTCTGACTTTTTCCTTGACATCCGCGACCGGGTAGATGACACCGAATACGAGCGGGGGCTGCTGGGCCTGGTCTTTCACCCCGACTATGCCAGCAATGGCTACTTTTATGTCAACTACACCGGAGCCAATGGCACCACTCACCTTGCCCGCTTTTCCGTTTCGGCCAGCAATCCTGATCAGGCCGATGCCAACAGCGAAAAGACCCTGCTGACCGTCGGGCAGCCAGTTAGCAACCACAACGCGGGAGATCGGGCCTTTGGCC
>CAYVAP010000930.1:0-1949 GCA_964449365.1 uncultured Bacteroidia bacterium | reverse complement strand
CAGCGCTTTAAATTACGAATTCCTGATCACGAATTTCGAATGCGAAGCACTAGCGTGATCACGTCTGCTCAATTTCCCAGCACGGCTATGCATTCGAGGCTGATTGGTGAGCGGTTTTTGCGTAAGATCGAAACATAGTAGGGGCTAAAAGGAGGAAGCGCGGCGGTCGATTGCTTTTGTGAACAGAAAGGTTTTCCTCCTGCAACTATTGCGATGGCCCCTTGTATATTTTATGAGCATCATAAACTCCCCGCACCATGAGGCAAACTCTACGCCTATTGATGAGCGCCGCCGTATTGAGCGGCTGGTTGATCCTTCCGCTCCAAGCCCAGCCTGGACAGATTTTACGTGAGATTGGTCGTTCGCTCGAAGACAATGCCGAGGACCTCTTGCGCGTGATCGAGCGGTATACCGAAGCCATTCATCGAGACCCTGATAATGGGGCATACTACCATCAGCGTGCCAACGCTTACTTCGACCGTGGTGATTATCGCAAGGCCATCCTCGACTACCATGAAGCCGAGCGCCATTTCGACCGTCGATACGATGAGCGATTGGCTCATATCTACTTGCACCGCGGCTTGTCTCAGTACATTCTGGGTCGATACGAGGAGGCGTTGGCAGACTTTTCTCGCACCATCGAATTGCGACCGGATCAGGCCGATGCTTACTATTTCCGTGGGAAAGTATACCACCTGGTCAATCGCAACCCGCAGCGGGCCAAAGTGGATTTTCAAGAAGTGCTGCGCCGCGAAAAGTATCCATCCATTCAGTCGGCCTACACCCGCTTGTTTCTCGGCGATCATACCGGTAGCGAGCGGGAAATTCGCCAACTGCTCGAAACCGCAGGCAGCCTCGACCGCGACCGCTTTGCCATTTTGCACTACAACGTGGCCGGTATCAGGGCGCTGCGCGGAGAGAAAGACCAAGCCGTGAGCCACCTTCGCACGGCCCTGCAAAGCGACTACGGCGAGTACCAATGGCTGATCCGCGACCTGAACTTCCGTGGCGTGGCCAGTTATCGTCCCTTCAAAGACTTACTGCGTCGCTATCGGCTCATCTACCAGCGCGAAGCCATCGAGGGCGATGCCTGCTTTTGCCCTCCCTACCAGGGACGCCCCATCGCGCATGGGGATAAGCCCTCGCAACCCGCTCGGCTGATGACCAGTGATCTGCGCTTTGAAGACGATAACGGCAACAAGCGCATCGATGCCGGAGAAAACAGCTATCTGCTCTTTACCCTACAAAACGACGGAACCGGGGAGGCGCGCAACGTAGTGGTCGAGCTGCGCGATGAGCAGGAGGTCAGTGGGCTGAGTTTTGCTGGGCGCACCAGCGTGGGTACCTTGCCGCCAGGGCGCAGCAAGGAGGTACGTCTCCCGATCACAGGGGCCAATTACCTGCAAGAAGGACAAGCGGACTTTACCATTGAGATTTTGGAGCGCAACGGTTTTGATGCCGCGCCTTTGCACCTGACGGTACAGACGGGGGCCTTTGCGCCGCCCGATCTGGTGATCGCTGATCACGTGTTTTCCTCGCAACAAGGGGGACGCCTGCGACTGGGAGTGCCGCTCACCCTCAAGTTGGCGATCCAAAACCGAGGGGGAGGTGTAGCCCGAGACGTGAAAGTACGCATGCGCCTGCCTGACAATGTTTTTTCGGCAGGTGATCAGGTCTACGATTTGGGAGACATGGCGCCCGGAGCGGATCAGCCGCTCGCCTTCGAATTTTTTACCAATCGCCGCTTCGATGCTCAGACGCTCCCCATTCGCGTAACCATCACCGAGCAGGCGGGACGTTATTCCTACGAAGAAACCCTTAGTATTGGGGTCAATGATCAGCTCGAAGTCAACGACCGGGTGATCATCACCCCGACGCCGGCCCCCAACAGTAACCCTTCTCAAAGCCGCTTACTCTCGGATGTGGACCGCGATCTACCTCGCGCGCGT
>CAYVAP010000929.1:0-1949 GCA_964449365.1 uncultured Bacteroidia bacterium | reverse complement strand
GATCATTGACGCCTATTCTCCTCCCTTTGACTTCGAAAAAGATCCTGCCGAAAACGCCCGCATCCTCGCGCGGATTCAGGCCAGCGGAGCTGATGTCCTGGCCGTGGGCTTGGGAGCCCCCAAACAGGAGCGCTGGATCATGCAGCATCGTGAGCAGTTGCCTGAGGTGCGGCTCTTTTTTGCCGTAGGCAAAACCATCGACTTCATGGCAGGCGCTACCCCACGCGCTCCCCAGTGGATGACCCGCGCCGGATTGGAATGGGCCTATCGCATGTTGCAGGAACCCCGTCGCCTGGCTCGCCGCTACCTGGTGGAAGATCTACCCGTCTTTCGCTTGCTCTGGCAGCAAAAAAGAGGACGCTACCAGAATCCCTGGCGGGAATAGGATCGGAGTAGGTGGAGTTGCTCCGCAGCACCATTCCCTATTTGAACGGGCCATAGGGATAAGCCTAGGCTGTGCAGAATCCCAAGTTTTTCGAAAAAAAACGATGCTGCCTCGCCTATATGAACGGTCAGGGGTATAAGGGCATAAGGTATTCAGGTACAGCGTTTACCTACCGTTCCTCTTGGCTCACTCAGTGGCCGCCCCAGCGGCTACATTTGCCTTCAATTACGAATTACGAATTACGAATGCAAAGCCCTAGTCCTCGGGCCTCCGATCCCGCCACAGCATCGAGTGAATGACACATTCAACCGCGAAAAAATGCAGGACGCCCCCATCAGAATAAACAGCCTACGGTAGGCGCTCGCCAGGTAGGGCGGTTTACCCTGCTGCCCTCCCTCAAGTCAACCGCTGCCACATGGCCCCATACTTCGAGGCATCGTCGGGAAAAATGGCAACCACATGCCCCGCTTGCAGTTGATCGGCTACCTGTACCGCTCCGGCCAGGGCTGCCGCTGAGGAAGGACTGAGCAGCCAACCTTCGGTCTGCGCGACGTGGCGCATCCAGCGCATGGCGTCGTCGGTGCTTACTCGCAGGTGCTGATTGACGAGGGCTGGCTCATAGATTTTGGGGTGGCGAGAACTGTCGAGGTGCTTCCACCCTTCGATTTCGTGCTCGGGCACGTCGGGATGCAAGGCCACCGCTTGAATAGTGGGATGCCAGGTACGCAGGCGGCGGATGGTGCCAGTGAGGGTGCCGCGGGTACCCAGCCCACACACGAACTGGGTGATGCGGCCATCGATTTGTTCGGATACCTCCTCGCCCGTGGTGTCATAGTGCGCCTGCCAGTTGGCATCGTTGTCGTACTGGTTGAGGTAGCAATAGCGCTCGGGATGTTGGGCTGCTAACTCTTGAGCATAGACAAACACCTCATCGCTGCTCATGCCCGCTTGGGTCAAGATTAGCTCGGCACCGAGTGCGCGCAAGATGGTTTTGCGCTCTTCGGAGGCATCTTCAGGCATCACGATGCTGGTGCCAATGCCCAAGTATGCGCCGATGGAGGCATAAGCAATCCCCGTATTGCCGCTAGTGGAATCGAAAATCTGCATGCCAGGGCGCAGTTGCTCTTGCTCGATGGCCTGACGAATCATGCGATAGGCTGGGCGGGTCTTGACGCTGCCGCCGAGCTGCCGCCATTCCAGCTTGGCGTAGAGGTGTACGCCGTCTTTTTGCCAGGCGCGCGTGATAGGCACTAGGGGCGTATGCCCGATGCGTGGGGCCAACTCGTCGAGCTGGGCCAGCCACTGATGAGTGAGAGGAGGAGATGCTTGCATGTGATGCAAACGCGGAAGCGACCGCGAAAGTTGAGGTCAAATGGCGAAGGACAAAAATTCCGCTGCGCAATCAGCGCAGGGGCTTGGGTTGATTTTCAGTTGTGGCTGAAAGTTCCCAACTTCATCATCTCCAATGTACTACTACTTTCGGAGCGAAGTCCATGGTGCGCCAAACGGGCCTTCATCGGCTATCAACATCCCCTCATCTATATGAACAGTCAGGGGGATAAGG
>CAYVAP010000928.1:1171-1952 GCA_964449365.1 uncultured Bacteroidia bacterium | reverse complement strand
CTAAACGCCCTGCCTGATAACCCCATACCGTATTCCGAATACCGCATACCGCATACCGCATACCGCATACCGATGACCGATGACCGTTCATGTAGGTGAGTCTTTCCGGGATAAAAAAAATTCTGGGCAAAAAGATGTATCTTCCCTCTCACTAACCCCTCGTTTATGCACCAATCCCCCTTGTCTGTTTTGCTGATGGGCGCGACCCAAGATGTCGCGGCCCTGAGCGAATGCTTATCCTCGATGTTTTCTGAGGAAATCCGCCTGCGCACCCTCGTCGAGGATGATGCGACGCTCGCAGCCACCCGCGCAGCCTGGCAAGCCACCTTGCAGGAAGCAGGTCCCCAGGGCCGGGCCTGGATTCACTTTAGTGGCACGATCAGCGCCCAAGGCTGGCAGCTTGCCGATGGGCATTTGCCTGCCCCCGAGCGTGAAGCTTGGCTCGGCTCGGCGGAGCTACCGGCCCTATTGATCACGGCAGACCCGACCCACGGCCCGCAGTGGGCCCCGGCCCAGTTGCCTTCGCCTTCGCATCAAGTAGACTACCTCTACCTCTCTTGCGTCCCAGACGATGAGCGCCCGCTGATGCCCTTAGCGCTTGGCTACTTCACCCAGGCGCTGCTACGCGCCCTGCCTGCCGCATGGGATGGCCCCTACGCGCGGCTCATGACCTTGCTCAAGCATTATCTGGCGCTGGATGGGTGGACCCCTTCCGTCGAAGGTAGCCGCCATGCCCATGCCTGGCAGCGCCTTTTCTCGACAGAAAATGTGGCGGACATCC
>CAYVAP010000928.1:0-1161 GCA_964449365.1 uncultured Bacteroidia bacterium | reverse complement strand
CGGTGCTAGTCATTTATCATGAACAACAATGGCACCTAGCTGCGGGGGCCTTGCAGGGCATCGGGGGCGAAGACCTCGATAGTTCCTTTCCGCTGTGGGGCGACTCGCTGGCAGATCCCCGCCCTGGTCATTTGCAACTGCAACGTCTGGGCCTGGAGCGATCGCCGGTGCGCGTGGTCGGCACCGACCTCGACCAAGGACGGCGCTACCTCTCGGCCCTGCCTAGCCAAGGGCTGCCCGTTTTTGTAGAGCCAGAGGCGCTACAAGCCACCGCCGAGGCCTGGCGTAGCTATCCTACCCTGATTCCGGTCAGCCTGGCGGATGGGGCGCGCTATGCCATTCGTCAGACAGAAAAGGGCACGGGCCTCTTCCGGCACAGTTCCGAACAGTTGATCATGGGCATCGAAGCGCCCATCGAGCAGGCCCTCCCCGCCTTGCTGCACACCCTCGCCAGCCTAGCCCGCTGGGAGCGCACCCTGAATCTCCATCATCCTAACTCTACCCTGCCCGCAGGAGCCATCACCTTGGAAGTTTGGGCCCAAGGCCACAGCAAGTCGATCGCTGCGGAGCAGTGGATCGTGGACATTAAAGGAGAAGAAGGCGAGGTCGCATTTGGCCTCTACGCCGAAAATCGCAGTCAGCAGCCGCTCTACATCGCTCTGCTCTACGCCGACCATCGCTTTGGCGTAACGCCGATCACCCCGCAGGACCTGGAAAGCGAACCGCTGTACCCACGCGAGCGGCATGCCCTCATCCCCAACGGCAAAGCCTCGCTCAGCAGCCTCGACCCCAACCGCTCTGATGAGCACCTGATCTTGCTGGCTAGTGTGGCACCCTTTTCCTCTGGCCTGCTCACCCAGCCCGCTTTGCCCGCCGAAGAGCTGTACCGCTGGCTGGCGCAGCCCCCTGCTCCTCGCATGATGACTCGCAACCTCCGAGCGTCTGATCCCATCGGGGCCTGGGTCAGCCGCCGGATTACCATCAGCTTACGACGCCAGAAAGCCATGATTGGCGATCAGCCTGGGGTTTTGGCGCAGGGCAGCATCACGGTACAGCCCCATCCCCACTTGCGGGGCTTTGCGAGCTTGCAGGGCCCTGCGCCGGTGTCGCGGAGTCTCGCCAGCGAAGATCCCAAGCGGGTGATGGCCACCATCACTGGCA
>CAYVAP010000927.1:0-1960 GCA_964449365.1 uncultured Bacteroidia bacterium | reverse complement strand
GGATGCGCTTTTCTTGGGCCATGCCTTGGGCCACGCCCTGCGCCAGGGCCTCCTCGGTGGCGTCTTCGCGGATGCTGCGCTCGCGGCTGACCGAGTCCCAATACCGGTCGTAATACTCCAGTTCGCCCCGAGTATTGGGGCAAAGGGGGTAGGTCAAAGGTTACAATCGCCTTAAATTAAGCCCTTCCGAGCGGCTCAAGGACCGCATTCTTTCGGTAGCCGAGCTTGTCGAAGCTCCGAAAAATGAAATCTGACCTGCCCCAAGCATGTGTAGCATTTGACGTACCCCCTTTTTATGTATATATTTCCCATTCAACGCTCTAATCACCTACCTACTATGACTCGTTTGCTCATCATCGCTCTGCTCCTCCTTGGGGCGCTATCACTGCAAGCCCAGACGACGCCCATCGGAATTTGGAAGACCATCGACGACGAAACCAATCAGGCTAAATCGCACGTGAAGATCTACGAAAAGGACGGCAAGCTCCACGGTAAGATCGTGAAGCTCTACCGTGCCGACGGCGACACCCTCACCTGCTACGAATGCGACCCCCAAGATCCTCGCTATGGCCAGCCCATCATGGGTATGGTCATCATGCAAGGCCTCGAAAAAAACAGCGACGGAAACTGGGAAGATGGCGAAATCATGGACCCAAACAATGGAGAGACCTACGATTGCTACCTCGAAATGGAGTCTACCGACAAACTCAAGGTGCGCGGCTTCATTGGCACCTGGCTCACTGGCAAAGCGCTGGGCCGCACTCAGTATTGGTACCGAGTAGAGGGGTGAGCGGTCGGAGTTTGAGGTTGGTGTTCAGAATTCCAAATCACGAATTCCGAATTCCCAATTACGAACAACTACCAGCCACTCCCTCACCGCCCGGGCGATCTCAGTGAACACATCATCTTCGCGAGCTCTTTTGCGCTTGAGCACCTGATAGCTGTGGTTGGCGGTGTCGAGCCAATGTAGGGTCGCGCGCTCCTGGATCGGCTCTAGCGCCTGCGCAAGCAACTCCGCCTGGGCAAACGTATCGCGGCTACCCGAGAGAAAAAGCATCGGTGGCTCGATCTGGGGGAGATGCGCGGCGCGCTCGACCTTGGGATTGCCGGGGGCGTGTAGCGGGAAGTTGAAAAAGATCAGACCCTTGACGCCTGGCAGCGGAAATTGCGCCGCGGCCAACGAAGTCATGCGCCCACCGTAAGAGTGCCCCCCTGCCAACAGAGGCAGGTCAGGCACAGCTTGTTGCGCAGCCGCCACTGCCGAGCGCACCGTAGCGATGCTCACCGTGGCCGATTCGCGACCTTTGCCTTGCTCTAGGTAGCTAAATTGATAGCGAAACGTGCCCACGCCCACTTTAGCCAGCGCCTCAGCGATGCCGACCATGTTGGGGTGGGTCATACCCGCGCCAGCCCCATGGGCCAGCAGCAGCAGATGATCTGCTTCTGATGGGCACAACAGCAGCGAGGATACTTCGCCCCGCTCTGGCGTCGCGAGAAAGGTACCTGGGATGGTCTTCATCATGAATTTGGTATTCGAATGCGGGATGAGGCATGGGGGTAAGACCGTTTCGAACGACGAATGACCCATTACCCATTTCAATGTCGATGCCCCTTCCAAGTCCCGCCGTAGCGGTAAAACGCCCCCTTCTGATGCTGCTCGCAGCAGTTCTGGCAGACAAATATCCACTTTTTTCCCGGTTCGATTTGTACCCGGTAGAGCGTGGTATGTTCTTCGCCACAAGTGGCACAAAGTTTTGTTTTCATCGGATCGTTCGTGGTTCGTGGTTCAAACTGCGAACCGCGAACTAACTACTGTTTTTCAACCAAAATAACTTATCATTCTTGTCCAAAAAACGAGCGCCCCAGACTACGAGACATCATCCACTCAGACAGAATTTCAAGATCCACAGGATCATAAGCACCTGAAAGCTATCTTGTTAATCTTGTCCCATCTTGTCCA
>CAYVAP010000926.1:656-1963 GCA_964449365.1 uncultured Bacteroidia bacterium | reverse complement strand
CCCCAAAGGGCACTAAATCCCTTTGTTATTGCTGAGTTGCAGTATTTTCATCTTTTAAAATACGCCGGGCTGATTTCCTATCAGATTACACACCCTAGGTATAAGGGTACCAGGCACTTTGGTCAGCCCCCCCCATATTGGCTCACTCAGTGGCCGCCCAAGCGGCCAGCTTTACTTTCAACCTTTAACTTTAAGCAACGCGAGAAAAATAACTCCCCCCTTTTGAAAGGCGAATGCCTTGATGAGCAGCGGTTTATACTGTTCATTGATCCATGTTAATTGTTCACTGTTACTAAACCGCGAAACTAATGACTACAAAGAAGATTGATTAAACCGGGAAAGAGAGCCTTCTCAACTGCCAGGAGATTGTAACCAACCCACGGCCGCGCGTACGCAGCGCTGTCCATCGATGGCCGCCGACATGATGCCCCCTGCGTAGCCGGGCCCTTCGCCTGCCGGAAATAACCCTGCCACCGCTGGATGCTGAAACGTCTGCCGATCGCGAGGAATGCGCACAGGCGAGGAAGTGCGAGATTCGACCCCTACCACCACGGCCTCTTCCGTCAAAAAGCCCTTTAGCTTTTTGCCAAAAGCCTGCAATCCTTGCCGCAACCGCTCGTGAATGAAGTCGGGCAATACCTCACGCATATCCACCGGGGCGATGCCCGGCAGGTAAGAACAGCGCGGCAGATCAGTCGATACGCGCCCCGCCACAAAGTCCGTGAGGCGCAAAGCGGGGGCTTGCTGCCGCCCTCCTGCGGCTCGGTAGGCGCGTTGTTCGATCTGAGCTTGAAAATGCATCCCACGCAGCGGATCATCGGCCTGCCCGCCAAAGTCTTCCAATTGCAGCTCTACGACCATGCCCGAGTTGGCGTAGGGCGAATTGCGCTTCGAAGGGCTCCAGCCGTTGACTACCACCTCTTCATTGGCCGTGGCTGCCGGACAAATGATTCCCCCTGGACACATGCAGAAAGAATAGACGCCTTTGCCCTGCACCTGCTGCACCAGATTGTAGGCAGCCGCAGGCAGCACCGCCGGGCGCTGGCCGCGTAGATTGTATTGGATGCGATCGATCAGCGCCTGGGGATGCTCGACCCTCAAGCCCAGGGCAAAGGGCTTGGCCTCGATAGGGATGCCGTCTTGCGGCAGGCGGGTAAATATGTCGCGGGCCGAGTGGCCCGTAGCCAAAATCAGCGCTTGCACCGGCCAGCGCTCCTGCCCATTGACACGGATGGCCCGCAAGCGGCCATCTTGCACCTCAAAGCCCGTTACCTGGGTCTCGAAGTGTACCTCGCCACCATGCGCGA
>CAYVAP010000926.1:0-646 GCA_964449365.1 uncultured Bacteroidia bacterium | reverse complement strand
GATCACGGCCTCTCGCATGGCTTGGATGATGCCTGGCAGTTTGTTGGTGCCTATGTGGGGGTGAGCGTCGACCAGGATATCGGGCGTAGCGCCAAATTGCACCAGCGCTTCTAGGATGGCCTGCGTATCGCCACGCTTGGTAGAGCGGGTGTAGAGTTTTCCATCAGAAAAGGTGCCCGCCCCGCCTTCGCCGAAGCAGTAGTTGCTATGGGGGTCGACCTGGCCGGATTTGGTGAGGGTGGCGAGGTCTCTACGGCGAGGGCGCACGGCCTTGCCCCGCTCGATCACCACGGGCTGATAGCCCTGCACGATTAGCTACAAAGCAGCAAATAGCCCTGCCGGGCCAAAGCCCACGATATGCACGGGGGGAGCCTGATGGACATCTTGCAGGGGCAGCTCGGGCAGGCGGGTAGGCAAGAAGGGCTCATCTACCCAGGCTTGCACCCGCAACACCAAGCGAGGGCTACGCCCGCGGGCGTCGATGGAGCGGCGCAAAGGCTGCACCGCCTGTATCCGCTCGGATGATACCCCCAATTTGGCGGCGGCGGCTTGCTCGAGTCGCGCCATCTCATCGGGGGCTAAGGTAAGGTCGATGGTCTGTGGCACAAGCGCAAAGATAGCAAACATGCCATAGTTTTTTCTGTTT
>CAYVAP010000925.1:0-1970 GCA_964449365.1 uncultured Bacteroidia bacterium | reverse complement strand
TGGTGTAGCCGCGGATGTCGGAGAAGAGCACCGAGACTTCTTTCTCGATCTGGTCACCCAGCTTCACGTCCAGCACCGATGGGTGGCCCAGGGAGTGGAGGAACGAATGGGGCACAAAGCGGCCAAAGGCGGTGTTGATCTTTTGCAGCTCATCGTTGAGGGCCTGCTCCGCCGCCAGCTTGTCGTTTTGCTGCTGCCGTACTTTGTAGCCCAGCCCCAGGGAAAAGACGATGATCTCCAGGGCCAGCGAACCCACAAAATAGGGTGCGTTGTCAACAATCAGGAACAATGGCCCGATGCTACCCACGAATACCAGGGCCGAGCCCAGCACAAAAAACCAAACCACTGTCGAGCGTTCCCGGACCAACCGCACCCCATACACGAGCATCACGAGTACTTCTGCCACGTAAAACGTCGCATTGACGCCGTTGATCCATAACCATGGTCCCCTCAGATTCAACAGCGATCTCAATAGAATCAGCCCGATAAACGCCAGATGGACACCCACCAATGCCCGCAGCAAGACGTCCCAGCGAGGGGTAATCTGAGCGGAATTCACAAAACTGCGCCCAAACAAGAGGTAGGAAAGCAGCAGCAGGTTCATCCCTATCTTTTCTACCGTATCGTTCCAGTCCACTTGTGAAAACACCAGGTCGGGTAGCAAATCTTGGGCGCCGGCAAAGAAAATCAAGATTAAAATCGACAGTAAGTAAAAGCTGTAGTACAGGTACGCCCGCGAGCGCAGGCTGATGGCCACAATGAAGTTGTAGAGCATGGTCAGTAACACCCCGCCCAGAAAAGCCGCCATCATGAGTCTGTACCAGATGTTTTTCTCGTAGCTGGAAGCGATGCGTCTCCAGTAGCTGTCGATTTACGGCTTGAAAAAGGGCCCCCGGCCTGCTCTTTCTCGCAGGGTGACGTACACGTTGGCCACGGCTTCCGGCGCGAGCTGAATGCGCACCCCATCTCCCCAACCGTTGGGCAGGTTGCGCGCCCCGATGGGGGCATAGTTCCCAGCTAGCGCCTCGGTTACGCCCTCAGGGGCTAGCACATACACCGCCATGGAGTCCGTACGGTCGCCGGTGAAGAAAAATTCCAGCGAATCTGAAGTGGCATTGGCGAAAGTGGCCCGGGCCCACAGGCAATGCTCCAGCGGCAGGGGAAAGCTGAAGCTGTCCAGGGCTTGATATCCCTGCGCGGCTTGGGCCTCTGCGAGCATCAAGTTACAACTGCTATCCACCAGCATCTCAAAGTATGCCTCCACCTTTTGCGCCTTCGGAGGGCCGTAGAGGAAAAGGGTATCGGGCTGGGCTAACAGCAGGGTGCCATGGACGCTCCCCCAACCGAGGAAACACAGCAGCCAAAAGCGTTTCTGACCCCTCAGGGTCCTGGTCATGCGGTCATGGGGAAAGTCCATCGGGCTAAGATCAGGAATAGCGACAACTTAGTAACGCGAGAAAAATAACTTCCCTCATTCGGCTAGAGATCTCGTTCTAGATCAAGGAAGAAAACCTGAGCCTGGCGAGCCAGGTGAAGGTTTTATGACGCAGAGATAGGACGAGAGATCAGGCGAAGAAGGCCAACTTATTTTTTGAGCGTTACTTAGATCAAATGAAGGTAGAAGATACTCTCCGCCTCCATTATTTGCCTACAAAAAAGACAAAAAACATGGCTTTCTGACAAAAAGGGTGGAAAGCCGTCCCGAAGCCTTGGATCAGGGATGCAGGTCGGACTGCGCGGTTGGGGCGGTTGGCAAACCACCCCAACACCGCACACACCAAAATGCTGTGGTGGAGCACTAGTGCTCTGTCAACTCACGAATGATGGGTGATCGCTGCATCTTTTTCCGCATCTCGGCGTTGGAAAATACCTCACTTGGCTCGCCAAGCTCGGATTTTCCGCCTTGATCTGCGAAAAAATCTGCGACCGCTTACCCATCATTTTCAACTTGACAGAGCACTAGGGCTCTG
>CAYVAP010000924.1:0-1975 GCA_964449365.1 uncultured Bacteroidia bacterium | reverse complement strand
AACAAGGCCATTCAATAAATCAACCACTCTACCATTCAACCACTTTGAAGGATAACTACGCGCTACTCGATACGCAGGGCGCGGGTAAGCACCTGATCTTCGGCCTGAAGGCTGAAGTAGTACAAGCCAGGAGTCAGCTCAGGAAGATCGAGGGTGGTCTGAAAGGTCGCGGTCGCCTCGATATGATCGCGCCAGAGCTGCCGTCCTTGGAGGTCGCTCAGCCGAGCCTCTAGGTGGCGCAGGTGGCCTAGATTGCCCAAGCGTAGCTGTACCTGCCCGTGGCTGGGGTTGGGGAAAAGCGAGAAAGATACCCCTGCCAGTGGCTCACGCACCGCAGTGGTGGTCAAGCGCACAAAAGAAATCGCGTAAATGGTGTCGGCGAAAGTGGTGCCCGTGTCTACCTCAGCGGTAACCGTCCAAATCAAATCGACGGTGTCGCCGGCAGCAATCCCCAGGGTGCCGAGCACCGAATCCACAAAGCCGAAGGTAACCAGCAGAGCGGTGTCAGTAACGGCGGGAGAGGTAAAGGCTGGCGCAGAAAAATCACCGCCGGGCAGATCGAGGTGGAAATTGTACTCCGTTGCTCCCTCTAGCGGGATCCAGGTGATGGTCGCGGTGTCCTCAGCGCTCCCTAGGTTGAAGTCCAACAGGGTGCTGTCGGGCGGACCCACCAAGGTGAACTGGGCGCTGAGTAGATGGACGCTGAGCAGCGTCAAAAAGGTAATGATTAGCCTTCTCATACAGTTAAAGTTGAGGTTAATGATAATGGAAAAGGTAAGATATGTCAGGTCGCCATCATTCTCTACCCTCATGACGCATCAGATGGCTTTGAATGAGGATATGGCGACCTTTACCGGACGAAAGAACGAAGGTGGTGGCATCGATAGGGAGTTGGCTCGCTGGGGGCTGCTGACTATCAAGGCTTCCAGCAGGCTCAACTCCCAGTTGGAGCCACGACCAGAACGAATATGAGCTAAGCTGACTGGTTGCACAGTCAGTCGGAAGTAAGGCAATACCAGTCGCGAGTAGAAAAGCAGCAGGCCCTCGTTAGCAGGTACGAGGGGAAGCCTAGGGGCAATGCCCTTGGAGTATCTGGTTAGCAATGTATAAAAAATATGGGTTCTCCGTTAAAATAATTTAAAAATAATTAACATTTGGATAATGTAATGGAATGGTTGCCCGCTCTAGCTTTGGCCATTTCACCTAGGCAAATGGAGCATCGGGTGCGATGAGGCCACGCAGGCCAGCGAAGTAACAAGAAATTAATCCCACAGGCTGCCCAAAAGAAGCGGCTATCTCTTATATTCGAAGTCATGACACACCTACCCCTTTTTTTTGGCCCCCATCGCATCAGTTGGCTGCTTAGCCTCTGTTTGCTCCTAGGCTCACCCGCGATGGCCCACGCTGCGGCCAGGGCCCCTGCGTCCCAACCTGTGGAGCAGTCGGCTCCAGATCGTCCCCCTCCGCGCGAAAAAGTCGAAAAAGCCCTGGACTGGGTGTCCTTTGGCCTTGGTGCCAGCAGCTTGCTGCTGTTGGGCATCGGGTTGATCGCCGGGCTAGGCGTACTGACCCTGCCAGGCATCATCTTGGGGGGCTTGTCGTTGGGATTCAGTTGGTGGCGTCGCCGCTGGCGCAAGCGCAAAAACTGGAAGACCTTCGTGGGGCAACTCGCTGGCTCACTGGCTTTGCTTACCTTGTTGGTGGCAGGAGGGCTGGTCTGGCTGGCCTAGGGAAGAAAGTTCGAAGCGCTCCGTTTGTCGTTCAAAGTGAGAGTAGCCGCGTACTTTTATGATCCTTATGGCCCCTCCATCTAGGCGAGCGCTGGAAATTATACTACGCGGCGTAAGGGTTGTAAAGCATTCTACTGGACATGAACCTTTGCGCGCTCGTTTTTGGACAAGATGGACAAGATGAGACAAGACGGGACAAGATGGCTTTCAAGTGCTTATGATCCTGTGAATCTTGCAATTCTGTC
>CAYVAP010000923.1:0-1975 GCA_964449365.1 uncultured Bacteroidia bacterium | reverse complement strand
ATTCAATAAATCAACCACTCTACCATTCAACCACTTTGAAGTATAAATGCTGTACCTGACCACCTTATACCCTTATTCCCCCTGACCGTTCATACAGGTGATGGCTATTTGCCTGAAATGAACGGCACACCTCAGTTTGAGCGAGGTATGAGCATAACCCAGAATAGCTCTTCGAAGCTCTAGGAGGCACATTTTCCAGGTAGAAACTAAGCACTAGTGCCTTCGGAATTAATTAATTAACCATTCGAAATTCGCATAAAATTCTGGCCATCAGCGCTTTAAATTACGAATTCCTGATCACGAATTTCGAATGCGAAGCACTAGTGCAATACTGCTCCTGCCCCCCTTGTTTCTTTGCGCATTTTTCACCACATTAAAATTACAACTGCTCTGCTAGCCAAGCGGATAGATGACTTAGATGGGCGTTTCTAAACTTCCGCTCTTCTCCACCTGTTGAGCCGTTATTTTGCATACTCCTCCATCCACTAACTACTACCACTTATGCTGACCGTACGTCAACTTCTCAAATCCAAGGGCGATATGCGCGATGCCTCTTTTACTGTGTCTCCCGACGACACCGTGATGGATGCCCTCAAGCTAATGAAAACGCACAACATCGGCGCAGTGATGATCACTGAGCGCGATATGTTGGTAGGGATCTTTTCCGAGCGCGACTATGCGCGACGCGGGGCTGTCATGGGCGAACCCTGCGAAAACAAGCTCATCCGCGATGTGATGACCCCCAAGGTGTTTTTCATTCACCCCGACAAAACCATCGAGGACTGTATGTTTTTGATGACGGCCAAGCACATCCGCCACCTGCCCGTGATGGAAAACCAGCGGTTGATCGGGATGATCACCATCCGCGACGCGGTCAAGGCCATCATCTCCGAAAAGGAAAACAAAATCCGCGAGCTGGAATCCTACATCACGGGGGCGTATGGGGTCTACTGAGCTCGTAATTTCATCATTCGTAACTCATGCGGACTCACAGATGGGGGGCTACGCCTGGTGAAACGAGTTCGAAGCTCGTAGCCCGAATCGCTGATAGCCAGCCATCTAGGGCTGAGTGAGCCAATATAAGGGGCTGGCCTGGGCCGAAGCCTTGCTCATCTAAGTAAGTGATTCGCACAAGCCACAAAAGTAGCAAGTGGAAAGTCGGGAACGCTCCCCACTTTCCACTTTTTGCTGTTCCAGCGATTTTTCACCAAGCATAGGCCCTTATGATCAGGCATTTTCCTGGCAAAAATTTTATGTAGTATTGGCCATCGAGATCCTCGATAGAGCATTAGCCATGTCGAGTTTCGAAGGCGAAGCTTAGGCCCGTCCCTTCAGCATCAGGTTCCAATACATAAAGGGCAGACCGTACCTCTTGAGCAGCCACATGCTGTATCGTTCTTTGGAAGTATCGATGGGAAAACTCGGCGCGGGATTGTTGTCATAATCAAACTCGGCGAGTACCATGCGGTTGTAGCTGGTGACGAGTGGGCATGAGCTGTAGCCGTCGTAGTGGCCGGCACCGTTCATCTTGGGGTGCTGCATGGTGCGCAGCAGGTTGGAGATGAGAGCAGGCGCTTGCTTGCGTACAGCGGCACCGGTCTTGGCGGTGGGCAGGTTGGCGGCGTCGCCCAGGGCATAGACGTTGGGGTAGCGATGGTGTTGCAGGGTGTGCTTGTCCACGTCTACCCAGCCGTAGGGGCTGTCGGCCACGGCCAGCGGGCTTTTCTTCAAAAAATCCGGCGCGCTCTGCGGCGGCGCGGTGTGCATCATGTCAAAAGGAACCACCACCTTGGTCTCGCCGTGTAGCTCCATCCCGAGCTTCTGGGTCAGGTCGTCGATGATACCGCAACCGGTGGGATCTTCGCTGATCTCATAGACCGCCTCTTTGGTATCGGGGCGAATCTCCGTCAGCTTATGAAAGAAGAAGGCGTGGATGTTGCGCTCCTGAATGATGCGATTCAGCGTATTGGCAAAG
>CAYVAP010000922.1:0-1980 GCA_964449365.1 uncultured Bacteroidia bacterium | reverse complement strand
AGGTGATAGGTGGGCAGGCCATCGCTCTTGATCAGCACCTTGTCGTCTAGCTGCTGGCTGTTGAAGCTCACCGTTTCGCGCACGATATCTGCGAAAGTGAGGTCTTCGTCCTCGGGCATCTTCATGCGCACCACGTAAGGCTCGCCCGCGTCGAGGCGGCGCTTGACGTCGGCCTGATCAAGGGTGAGGCTGTTGGTCATGCGGCTGCGGGTGAGGGCGTTGTATTGCTGCACGGAGCTACCTTCGGCTTTGAGGGCTTCGCGCATGGCGTCGAGGGCCTCGGCGGTGTCAAAGGCGTAGTAGGCATCGCCCTGAGCGATCAGTTGCTGGGCGTATTGCTGATAGAGCCCCTGGGCGGCGCGTTCGCTTTGGCGATAGGGGCCTTTGGCCCCGCCTTCTCGCACCCCTTCATCAAAGTCAAGCCCAAACCAGGTCAAAGCCTCCATGATATACTGCTCCGCTCCTGCGACATAGCGGCTCTGATCGGTATCTTCGATGCGAAGAATAAAACGCCCCCCTTGTTGGCGGGCAAAGAGGTAATTGTACAGGGCCGTACGGACCCCCCCAATGTGTAGGGGCCCAGTAGGGCTGGGCGCAAAGCGAACCACAACAGACATAGAGCTAAATCAAACGTGATAGTCAACTCAAGCCACCCTCGTTGAGCGCGGGCAGCCGATCTGAAACCCATCCAGGGATATTCAGGTCATAAAGCTAATGATTTCCTTCGCAGTTACGAAAATCTTTGAGGGAAGGGGCCTCACCTGTATGAACGGTCAGGGGTATAAGGGAATAAGGTCGTCAGGCACAGTGTTTACCTTCCGTTCCTCTTGGCTCACTCAGTGGCCGTACCAAGCGGCTATATTTACCTCCAATCCTGCATTATTCTCTACCGATATCCATACTGAAAGGCCCAGTAGACGTTGTCGCTGGTGGCATCGTACATCACGAGCTTGATGTAGTAGGTACCGGTATAGTTGGCCGTGAAAGTGTTTACTGCCGTGGGAGCGGCGTCGGAGTCCTGATCGATCAGGTGGCCGTCGTCGTCGAAGACGTACAGGTCGATGTCTTTGGTTCGACTGCAGCCAGAGACTACCAGGACGTATTCGTTGTCTTGGTAAAAGGTCCGCGAAAACACAGTGGACTCACTGTTGTCGAGCATCCCGACGAGGTAGGTATCGCGCACTTGAAAGCCCAGTTCTTTCAATTGCTCACGCACCTTTTGGGCAGCGGCTTTGGCTTCTTCTTCGGTAGCCCATACCAAGAGCATTGAGCCGCAGCAGATCAGGCCAACCAGAATCGATTTGAGGATATATTTCATGAAACAAGAGGTTGATAGAGCAAAGGGGGAAATATCACTAGCCATTAGTTTCGCGGTCGAAAGTTCAAGGTTGAAAGCTGCCCAGGCTGCGCAGAGCCAATTAGGGCCATTTGCCTGGAATTAACGGCAAACTTTAGTTTTGGTAAGGTGTGAGCATCACTCAAAATATCTCCCTGAGGCTCTAAGAAGTACATTTTTCGGGGCGAAACTAATGACTAGCAGATTTAATTCGGCATTCGTGATTAGTAATTCATCATTGAGCATGCGTGACCTTGAGTGGATAGCCATGCTGTTCCCAGGGTACTGCACTGAGCCAAATGGCTTAGTTGCCGTTTTCGATGGTTTCGACCAGTTGGGCGGTGATGTCGTGGATCTGGACAGTGCCTTGGGCTGTAATTTGCTCGGTATTGAGCACCGGTGCCAATTGATTGAGAGATTTTTTTGCTTCCGCGATGACAGGATTGGCTTTTACATCTTGAGGCATTTTTTCGATTTCGGTGAGGAAATAGTCGATCAGGCGGGCCTGCCCCAGCAATTCTGCCTTTTCAGCCGCATAGTTGTCTTTGAGGTGGGCCGATACCACGCGCAGGCCCTCCATCCATCCGCCGATGCTCGCCAGCACGATCAATTCGTTTTCGCCCATGGCCTTGACTTCCTGGCGC
>CAYVAP010000921.1:0-1984 GCA_964449365.1 uncultured Bacteroidia bacterium | reverse complement strand
GCCTTCGCTTTTGGTATTCAATAGCTACTCGCTGGGCTTTTCGCCCCTGGTACTGCAAAATCTGGTGCAGACCCCCTTTGGCGAGCATGCGATGCAGCGCGGAGAGGGAGGCGAGCTGTTTATGCCCGAGCGCTCGGGAAGATGCCTGCCCATGGGCATCTTTTTTCGCTTCCGCTAGCACTGATGCTCAGTGCAGTACGAACCATTTGCCGGGGAGGCGGTTATATTATCACAGAATCTGTTTCGATTCTTTCAATCGCGATTGAAACCGCCTTAGCTTTCGCTATCTTTGCAACATGGAATTGGACGAAGCCAAAGAAAGATTTATTCAGGCCTGGGGAGCCTTGGGGACCAATTGGGGCATCACACGCACCATGGCCCAGATTCATGCCCTGTTGCTGGTCTCAGCGGGCTCTCTCTCGGCTGATGAGATCATGCAGGCGCTCAACATTTCGCGGGGCAATGCCAACATGAACCTGCGGGGCCTGATCGATTGGGGGTTGGTGAGCAAAGAGCACAGATCCGGTGAACGCCGCGAATATTTTTTCGCCGAAAAAGACATCTGGCAGGTAGCCCAACAGGTGGTGATAGAGCGACGTAAGCGCGAACTCAAGCCAGTCAAAAAAGTGCTCGAAGAAGTCAAAACGGTGAAAGCCGATCCGCAGGATCCCAACGCTCAGGCCTTTCTCGAAGCTGTCAATAACATGGACACCATCGTCGGCCAAGCCGATCGCTTCCTGGAGGTAGTCATCAGTTCTGATCGCCATCGCTTTTTCAACATGCTGTTCAAAGTATTTAGCCGACGCAAGGAGTCAAATTAGCGATCAGCCACCCCTTTGTCATTCTATTTCTCCCTGCCAGATGCGCCAGGCCCACTCGGCCTGAAGCTCTAGCATACGCAAGCCGTTGCAGGTCTTGGCGCCTCGCTCACGGGCCAGGCGCATAAATTTGGTTTCGGCGGGGTTGTAGACCAAGTCGTAGATGAAGTGGCCTCCGCCCAGATCTTCGTAGGGAATGTCCGGGGCCGTGTCTACCTCCGGATACATGCCCAGTGGGGTGCAATTGACAATGAGAGGAAAAAGGGTCAGGTCGAAGTCATAGACGTCGGAGTAGCCGATCTCATGGCTCTCGCGTGGGGTACGCGACACCAGGCGAAAGTCAATCTCCCATTGCTCCAGGATGTAGGTCACGGCTTTGGCTGCTCCCCCCGTACCGAGCACCAGCGCCCGGTCCACCGACTGCCCCTCCAGCAGCTCGCGCAGCGATTCTTCGAAGCCGTGGATGTCGGTGTTGTAGCCTTTGAGCTGATTGGGGCTGACGGTGATGGTGTTGACCGCCCCCACGGCGGCGGCATCTTCGGATAGCTCGTCGAGCTGCTCGATGACTACCTGCTTGTAAGGAATGGTTACGTTGAGGCCACGCAGAGCGGGCTGCTCTTGCAACAAGATTGGCAGCGACTGCATGTCAGGCAGGGCAAAGAGCTCGTAAGCCGCGTCGATGCCTTCGCGGGCAAACTTCTCGGTGAAGTAGCGCTGGCTAAAGCTGTGGCTCAGCGACTTGCCGATCAGACCGTAGAGAGGGGTGGAGTGGGGCATGGAGTAATGAGGGTTAGAAGCGAGAAGTGAGAAGCGAGAGGCGAGAATTAAGGACTCTTCATTTTTTTCTCACCTCCCGCAGCGCAGCAATCTCACCTCCCGCAGCGCAGCGATCTCACCTCCCGCAGCGCAGCAATCTCACCTCTCGCAGCGCAGCGATCTCACCTCTCGAAAGTACACCCTTTTCCCGAAAATTACCCCATAGATACGGCCTTTCCGCTCTGGAGGCTCACCTGTATGAACGGTCAGGGGTATAAGGGAATAAGGTATAAGGGTAGGGTGTGTAATCTTGTGCATTTTTTGCCCGGCGCTTTCGAATCCCCCAAAGGGCACCAAATCCCTTTGTTATTGCTGAGTTACAGTATTTTCATCTTTCAAAATACGCCGGG
>CAYVAP010000920.1:0-1987 GCA_964449365.1 uncultured Bacteroidia bacterium | reverse complement strand
CATCGGTTCGGCAGATGATGTCCGCAATGACGATGTCAACCTGCACTACTTTCAGACCAGCAATAACGATCCCTTTACCCTTGCGCCAGTGGTGGATGGCAGCACCTACAGCCGCGACATAGCCGATTTGCCTGCCGGAGATCTTTTTCCTGCCAATGCTGACCGCAGTTTGGGGGCCGCTTTAGGCTACGTCGATACCGAGGCAGTGATGCAACAAGGGGCATTTTTTGATGAAGCTCAGCGTACCCTCGTTGCCGACGATGTGGCCGGGATCCGCTTTGCTGCTGCGGGCCTCGATGAGGTAGCAGGTACCGCCGACGATTATACCTTGGTGCTGCAGTATGCAGGGCTCACCACCGGGGCCGATATCATGATCGACTTTGACGATAGCGAGACCGGCTTTGCCGTGTCTCGGAATAGCGGCATTGTTCTCGGAGGCTTGCACATAGCCATTACTAGTACCAATATCTACTTCAACACCGGCTACAACTGGTACTTCACCACCTCGCCGCTGCCGGTCGAATGGCTGCATTTCCAGGTCGAAGCTCGCCATCGCGACGCGGTCTTGCACTGGGCCACCTCGGCAGAAGTCAACCATCAGCACTACGAAGTCGAGCGCAGCCTAGACCAGCAGACCTGGATTCCCATCGCAGTGGTACGCGGCGAGGCCGAAGCTACTCAGGGTCGCAGCTACCAATACCGCGATTCCGAGGCGGCCCGCCTGGGCTATCAAGTGTACTACCGCCTGCGCCAAGTCGATCTGGATGGCGATTTCTCCCACAGTGAGTTGCGCAGCGTACAGTTTGTCCGCCAATCATCAGAGCTGATCACCTTTGGGCCTATTCCGCTGCGCCCCCACAGCTATGTGGCCATGCATCTGGCCCAGACCGAGACGGTGCAGTTTACTGTGCGCGACCTGAGCGGGCGCACCATCGAGCAGTGGCTCAACCTGACCCTTGTTGGCTATCAGCGCGTCAACGTGGGGCAACGCCTGCTGCACTTACCCCGGGGAGCCTACGTGCTGGAAGTGCGCAGCCAGAGCCTGCAAGAGCAGTATAAATTTGTCCGCTAAGGCCATGCCTCTCTCTTCTCCCGTTATGTTTCATTCTCCTCCGATCCTCATCTGCATGAAATCTCTTCTTTTTTGTTTTACCCTGATTATGAGCAGCATTTTCGTGGCCTATGGGCAAGAGCCCGTCGAGCTATCCTTGCAGGCTTACACCGTGGGCCGCTATCAGCAGGGGGTTACCACGCCCGTGCCTGCGACCCCTGCCTTGCAGCAACATTGCCGCCGACGGGTATCCGCCATGACCCCACCGACGGGCGCGGAGCTGCAATGGCAGCGCGCTGAGCTGGTCGAGTATCCCAACCAAGGCTGGCGCTATCTCACCTACTGGCAGCAGGGCAACGCTCGCCTGGTAGCCAGCTTCAACGTGTTGCTCCGCGACGGCGCATGGCAGGTGCTAGCAGTCGGTGGCTACCAGCTTTGCCGCTGCCAAAATTGCAGCGAAGTGGCTTTTGCCCCCGAGGGCTTCGGCTGCGCCTGCCAAGCCTCGGATAGTTGCACCTTCCTGGTGGGTGAGACACTCCACTGACGGCACACTATATAGGATCAGGCCGGATGCCTCATCCTACTGGACATGAGCCTTTGGCGCGCTCGTTTTTTGACAAGATGGATAAAATGGACAGAACGGATAGGATGGGCAAGATTAACAGGATGGCTTTCAGGTGCTTATCATCCTGCGAATCCTGAAATCCTGTCTAAATCGATGGATGATCTCCAGTGGGATGAACGACCATTCGAAATGCGTGTAAGATTCTCACCTGTATGAAAGGTAAGGGGAATAAGGGAATAGGGGCATAAGGTAGTCAGGCACAGCATTTACCTTCCGTTCCTCTTGGCTCACTCAGTGGCCGCGCCCAGCGGCTATCTTTACTCACCTATATGAAAGGGTCGTAGGAGGCTTTGGCACAGGCCAGCCCCCCA
>CAYVAP010000919.1:0-1988 GCA_964449365.1 uncultured Bacteroidia bacterium | reverse complement strand
TTTCCTACATGAGGGATTCGGACGGGGGAACAAGTCAACGCCTGAGTAGGATTTCGATCTGGTGTAGATTATGAGATAGAAGATACCAAAGAACATGCCTAAGGCCAAAGCAAGGCGATAGGGCGGGGAGTATTGCTGGGTCAATCGTTCTTTCTTCCGCTTCACCGGATGGTTGCTTCAGCAGCCAAATTCCCGTAAATTATACCCATGATGTATCTTCGTTTCTGGCTACTATTGATGATCACTGGCCTCTGTCTGCGGGCTTTTTCGCAGGATATATTGGCCACGCGCGAACGGGAAGACTTCGAAACAGATCCCGGTGAAATCTCCCCATACGAATATTGGGGGCAGTCTCAAAATGCGCAATTTTTGGCACACGATCCCACCATTCGCCTGGATGATGGCCGCATGGCCATGCTCTGGAAACCCGACAAAATCAACTCGCGGCTGCGCCATTTGACCTGCTACAACCTGCTGCTGGAAGAAGCCTGGACTATCGATTGGGAGCTCGATCGCAACGAGTATATCTTGGGCATGGTGCAGCAATCAGATACCCTCTCGATCATCACCGCTGACTACGAGTTTTTTCAGCAGCAGCATCTCATTCGGGTGCGGCGATTCGATCTGCAAGCAGGCCAAGCGCTGGGCCCTAAGTTGCTCTCAATCGTAACCGGGCGGCAGTACGAGGAGGTATTGTTTTCGCAATCACCCGATGGAGAGCAGTTTGTCCTGTACTACCTGGGGCACGAGCGGAAAAACCGACGCGTAGGGTTTAGCTACGGCTTTGTAGATCACCAAGCTCAGATTGGCTACCTCGCCTACAAAGTGCGGCGGGTATATTTCTCTACTTATGATCGTAGCCTGCAACCTCAGCGCCGCGATACCCTGCTGTTGCCAACGCGCCGCCACGTGCTGGTCGGTTGCGACGTGGATGATGCAGGAAATTTTTACGCCTATTTGTTTCGGCGCAAAGGGAAGGTCAAGGTATTTTGCTCGCCGAGCGACGGCGGGGAGAGCCAAATGCTCGCCTATGACCCTGAGCTGCGCGATGTCTACGACTTTCTGGAGGGGTACCACTCGCATCTGCCGCCTGAGTTGGGACAGGCAGGGCACGTATGGTGGGCCTTCGCCGACCGCAAAAAGCGGGGCCGAGATCGCGGCATCAAGGGCTATCAGGTCGTGCAGTTTGACTTCAATCAGCAGGAAGTAAATCTCAGCCGCAGGGTGCCCATCACCTCGACCTTGCTGGTGGCGGCCGAAAAACAGCGAGAAGCCTACTCCCTGCGGCCCATGCGGCGCTTCGATGAGTATCGCATCTTTGACCTGATCGAGCTGGCCAATGGCCACACCTGGCTGATCACCCAGAAGTACGTCTATTCCCATTTCAACACCACCGCCAATCTGGGCTTCCCACGCCGGGAGCAGTCCGAAGAGCGGGTAGAAGAAATGATTTTGTTTGAGTTTGATGCTCAAGGGCGTATTCAACAAGCCCTGGTGGTGCCCACGGTTCAGTATGCCCGCAACCCCAATGATCACCTGGGGCTATACTATCACGCCCATGTCGATACCGCTCGTCAGGTGCTACACCTGCTCACTCGAGAGGCCAACGGCGCAAAAATGCGTCGCCCTGATCGGCTTTTCTTCCGCGAAATCGATCTGCGTACCGGGAAAGTCTCCTCGCGAACCCTCCTCTATGACGGCGAGCGCCGCTATCAGTATTGGGTCAAAGCCTACACCACTTGGCTAACCCCCGTGATCGCCACTACCATGATCATCGACGGCAGCCGCGGCAAGCCTTATCTCATCAGCGTGAATGTAGACGCCACTCCCGAATCAGCCGAAGAAGACAATGCCGCCAAGCGGGAGTAGGGCAGTGAAAGTATGCCATCAGAATGGATCAATCAGGCGGGCAGCTTGCGCGATTATACTACAATGGCGTAAGGATTGTAGAGTTGTAAGACACGATAACTTATTGATAACAAGGCCAT
>CAYVAP010000918.1:0-1988 GCA_964449365.1 uncultured Bacteroidia bacterium | reverse complement strand
TCAGATAGCGGGTACCCTGCTTCAAAAAATCAGCTCGGAGGGAGAACTGCTGCACGACGCTACCCAGCCCTTCAGTCCGCAGTTTTTGTCCAATTACCTCTCCTCTGGCCAGATCAATCGAGGCAAGGAGCTACGCAATTTTCAGATGGACCCCGAAAACGGGATCATCCTCCGCTCTGATGGAGGGGTGCTGCTGCCCGTCGAGCAGTTTTATGTAACCTATCAGTCTTACCGCGATCAGTTTGGCTTTTGGGTCGACCGTAAGATCTACCACTTTGACGACGTAGTGCTCACCTCGATCAGCGGCAACGGCGAGATCGAATGGCAAGCCATCGTGGAGAAGTATCAGCAGTCTGACCAGCCCAGTACTTTGTCCTTCTTCAATGCCATCGGCGCACGCGGAGTGTATATTTTCTATGAATATAAGCCTCGCCGCCAAGACTTCAGCCTCTACTACAACCGAGTGGGTATCAACGGTGAGGTAGACCCTCGCAAGCCCCTGCTCCGCGAATACCGCAACGGCAATGCGTTTTATCCACGCTACTGCGAGCAGATCAGCAACGATGAAGCCATCATGGTATACTTTCACAGCCGAGGGCGCGGCTTGTCGGTGGTGAAGGTACGCTTTGAATCGTAGCGGATGGGGCAAACGGCCATGCCTGTAACTTCACCCACATGAACGGGCCACAAAGGGTAGAATGGCAGGGGAGAGGCCCCTCATATTCTCCTTCTTAGTAACAGTGAACAATTAACATGGATCAATGAACAGTATAAACCGTTGCTCACCAAGGCATTCGCCTTTCGAAAGGGGGAGGTTATTTTTCTCGCGTTACTTAGTGGTCGCATCCCACGGCTAATTTTATCACAAACTCCGAATCACTCAACGATGAATAGCTTTGGCCACCTCTTCCGCATGACCAGCTTTGGTGAATCCCACGGCGAAGGCGTGGGCGTGGTCATCGATGGATGTCCCGCAGGGCTGAAACTGGATCGAGCCTTTATCCAGGCCGAGCTAGACCGCCGCAAGCCGGGGACTAGTCGCATCACCACCCAACGCAAAGAGAGCGATACCTTCGAGTTGCTTTCGGGCCACCTCGATGACGTTACCACGGGCACCCCCCTGGCTTTTTTTGTGCGCAACCGCAACGTGCGCTCTCAGGACTACGCCCACATCGCCACGGCCTACCGCCCTTCTCACGCCGACTACACCTATCAGGCGAAGTATGGCCTGCGCGACCACCGAGGCGGAGGGCGCTCCTCGGCCCGCGAAACCGTAGCGCGTGTCGTCGCCGGAGCCGTGGCCAAGCTCTTGCTGCGCCAGGCTGCGCCCTTACAGATCGAAGCCTGGGTCGAATCGATCCATCACTTGCGCATGGCTGAGGACCCCGAGCGCATCGACCTGCAAACCGAATACCAACAGGCTACCCGCTGTCCCGACCCAACCCTAGCCGAACAGATCTATCAGCTGATCGATGAGACCCGCAAACATGGAGACTCGGTAGGAGGCGTGATCAAGTGCCGGGTGCGTGGCGTACCCCCTGGCTGGGGAGAGCCCATTTACCACAAGCTCTCCGCCCAATTGGGAGCCGCTATGCTGGGCATCAACGCCGTCAAAGGCTTCGAAATGGGCTCAGGCTTCGCAGGCACCAAGCTGTACGGCTCCGAGCACAACGACCTGTTCTACCAAACAAACGGGCAGGTTCACACCCATACCAATCATGCCGGAGGGGTGCTAGGCGGCATCAGCACAGGGGAGGACATTTACTTCCGGGTGGCCTTCAAGCCCACCGCCACCATCATGCGCGACCAGCCTAGCATCGATGAGCATGGCAATCCGGCCACGGTACAAGGCAAAGGCCGCCACGATCCCTGTGTGGTGCCCCGAGCGGTACCGATCGTCGAGGCTATGAGTGCACTGGTGCTGGCCGATATGTGGTTGCTCCAGCGGGCACGCGAGCGGATCTAGCGCTTTACATGCGATTTTTTCG
>CAYVAP010000917.1:0-1992 GCA_964449365.1 uncultured Bacteroidia bacterium | reverse complement strand
ACACATCGAAGAGTTGGTCAAGCATCCCTCGCTGATGGCTCCCTCCGAGATGCTGCGGGTGCAAATGGAGCATCTGGAAGTATCGCTCTCCAACGCCTTGGCTGAAAATTACGCCAGTCTGGTCATCATCCACGGCGTAGGAGAAGGGGTGCTACGCAAGCAGGTGCGCCAAAAGCTCAAGGAAACCCCCCATATCAAGTCTATCGACAACGCCGACCCCAAGAAGTATGGCAACGGGGCCACCATGGTTACCTTCGAATGAGAGGGAAACAAAGGGCATTTACACTTCGAATCACGCATCACGAATTCTTTTATGATCCTCATTACCGGTGCGGCAGGCTTTATTGGGAGTGCTGTGGCTGCTGACTTGCTGACTCAGGGGCGCGACGATTTACTTTTGGTCGATGATTTCAGTCGCGCCGATAAGTGGCCCAATTACGCCGATAAATCAGTGCTTGGGTTTGTAGAGCGCGACGAGTTGTTTGGCTGGCTAGAGCGTCAAAATGACTCTATCGAATATGTCATTCATCTGGGAGCACGCACCGACACCACGGAATTTGACCAGGGCATCTTCGACCGGCTCAATTTGGAGTATTCCAAGCGGCTTTGGCAGTATTGCGTTCAGGCGCGGGTGCCGATGATCTATGCTTCTAGTGCTGCTACCTACGGGGAGGGTGAGCAGGGCTTCGACGATGACCTGAGTCGCCTGGATCAATTGCGCCCCCTCAATCCCTACGGACAAAGCAAGCAAGACTTTGACCGCTGGGTGCTAGCTCAGCCTGAAACGCCTCCTGTCTGGGCCGGGTTGAAATTTTTTAACGTTTATGGCCCCAACGAATACCACAAGGGCCGCATGGCCAGCGTGATTTTTCATGCCTTTCACCAGATCCAGCAGACCGGAGAGATGAAGCTCTTTCGCTCGCATCGCCCCGAATGGAAGGATGGCGAGCAGCGCCGCGACTTCATCTATGTCAAGGATGTGACGGCCGTCATCCGCTACTTGATGCAGGGTCAAGCCCCCAGCGATATCTACAACCTGGGTACTGGAGAGGCCCGTAGCTTCTTCGACCTCACGCGCAGCACCTTTGCCGCCCTGGGGCGTGAGCCGCAAATTTCCTTCATCGATATCCCGGCGGACATTCGTGCACGCTACCAGTATTTCACGGAGGCCAACATGACCAAACTGCGCCGGGCAGGCTATACCGCTCCCTTCACCTCGCTGGAAGATGGGGTAACGGATTACGTACAGCGATACCTGAAGCAGGGCCGACACTGGTAAAAAAAGCTGGAAGCGGTGGCATTGGCCTCTTTCATACAGGCGAGCAGCCCTGCGCGTCGCGCTTCACGATTTGGCTCCCATGAATCCAATCCTCGCGTTTTTTCGTTTGGGACAAGATACAGATTGTATCTCTCCCCTATCGGGATAGGATTCGCAGGTCTGGATGAAGTTTGTTAACTTCAATCATGAGGCTGATCAATCAGCGAGCAATGAGCCTGACGGTTCAACTGGCCGAGTATCAGCCCCGAGTGATAACCATAATATTGGGTTGTTTTATGAAAAAATGTCTGATCATACTCATGCTGGGGTTGCTCACGCTAAGCGCCCGAGCTGACTACCTGCTCGTGCCGATGGATGCCTCGCAGCGCGACCACCTCAAAGCCTACGGTGTGGCCTATTGGATTTTGGAGTATCAGGTCAACGTAGACTGGCTGCTCAATTACCGGGGGGGAAGTTTTATGTTTAAAGCGACCTCGGTTTTCGAACAGGAACTACAGATTCGGGGGGTGTCTTACGAGCGTATCTCCGATGGTAAATCCAGCGAGATTTTGGCCTACGTGGCAGGCGATGATGTCAACATGGATGCGGTCAAGCTAGAAAAAGCCCCCAGAATCGCAGTTTATTCGCCCAAGAATAAGCAGCCCTGGGATGATGCCGTTACCCTAGCGATGACTTACGCAGAGATTCCCTACGATGTGATCTATGATCCTGAG
>CAYVAP010000916.1:0-1993 GCA_964449365.1 uncultured Bacteroidia bacterium | reverse complement strand
GATCACTGTTCACCTAGATCACTGATCACTGTTCACCTAGATCACTGTTCACCTAGATCACTGTTCACTGATCACTGTTCATTGTTCATTGATCACTGAAACCCATCGACGCCACTCACCGTTGTGTATTTGAGCGTCGCTTTTTCATCGGGATACATGTACTGATAGGCGCTATGCGCCATCAAAGCTGCCTCATGGAATCCACACAGGATCAGCTTGAGCTTGCCCGGGTAGGTGTTGATGTCGCCGATGGCGTAAATGCCGGGGATATTGGTGGAATAATCCTCGGTGTTGACCTCGATGGCGCGCTTGTCGATGTTGAGCCCCCACTCGGCGATAGGCCCCAGTTTGGGACTCAGGCCAAAGAGAGGAATCAAGTAATCCGCTTCGATGGCGTGGGTTTCGCCAGCTTTGTCAGTGTAGTGGACTGCGGTGAGGTGATCATCGCCTGCCAGCCCGCTGAGGTTGCTATTGAGCACCAGATTGAGGCGGCCCTCAGCGGCGAGGGTTTCGACTTTCTGGGCGGTATCCAGCGCCCCGCGAAACTTTTCGCGACGATGGATAAGCGAGATCTCGCTGGCCACCTCGGCCAGATACACGGCCCAGTCGAGCGCCGAATCGCCACCCCCGGCGATGACCACCCGCTGATCGCGGTATTTTTCGGGGTCTTTGATCATGTAATCTACGCCGCGGCGCTCAAAGTGCTCTAGGCGATCCAGCGCGGGCTTACGCGGCTCGAATACGCCCAAGCCACCCGCGATCACGATTACCTTGGCTTCGATTCGAGTGCCCTCAGAAGTAGTTACCACAAAACTACCGTCCTGCCGCTTCTCCACGCCATCGACCCGCTCACCGAGGGTAAAGCCCGGCTTGAAAGGCGCAATCTGCGCCTCCAGATTTTTCACCAGATCACCCGCCAGCACGGAGGGATAGCCAGGGATGTCATAAATGGGTTTTTGGGGGTATACCTCCGAAAGTTGCCCTCCTGTCTGCGGCAAGGCGTCGATCAGATGGCAGCGCAGCTTCCAGAGTCCGGCTTCGAACACGGCAAAGAGGCCCACCGGACCAGCCCCTATGATACATATATCGGTTGAAATCATGCAAACAAGATTGTTGGTTGTTTTGATTCAAACCAACTACAAAGGTAGGCAGCTTGTTGTGAAGTTCTAGCTTCCAACCTACCTTTTTGCAAGCGGGGGTATGATTCTGAGCGACCTTGGTGGGGTTGAGATGGTTTTTCTGCTTGGCAAAGGAAGCCTGCGACTCAGAAAAGCGTACCAGAGGAGCCCAGCGGGGCGATCAGCTCGGGCGATTCGTGGCGTACGTTGCCCACCCGCGGGTCGACCGGGTAGGCGCGCATTTGCTCAGCAGGATAGGGGCGCAGGCTGGGTAGCAGAGATTCGATGTCGGTGGCAGGATCGAGCCAGGCGTCGGCCTCCTCCGGGCCTAGGATCACGGGCATGCGGTGGTGAAGATCGGCCATCAGCTCATTGGGCTCGGTGGTGAGAATGGTGTAGGAGTCGATCCACTCGCCTTCAGGATTGCGCCAGCGGTCGGCGATGCCCGCGAAGTGGAAAGGCACCCCCTCGCCTACCACGATGCGGTAGGGCTGCTTGTCTTTCCCCGACTTTTTCCATTCGTAAAAGCCATCGGCCCAGACTAATACCCGCTGCTTGCGTATCGGCTGACGAAAGGCCGGCTTTTCCAACACTGTTTCCAGCCGGGCGTTGATCATTTTGTAGCCAATTTTGTGATCTTGGGCCCAATGCGGAATCAGCCCCCAGCGAAAAACGTGGTACCGCTGCGGATCATCACTAGGCCGCACCAAGCCAGCTTGCGAGGGGGCCATGTTGTAGCGTGGCTCCAAGGGAAGCTCGACAGACTGCGCGATGGTTTCCTGAGCGGGTAGTTGGGTGAAGGTGTAGCGTCCGCACATAGACTTAGTAACGCTCAAAAAATAAGTTCCGCTTTTGACTCGATCTCTCGCCCGCAT
>CAYVAP010000915.1:0-1996 GCA_964449365.1 uncultured Bacteroidia bacterium | reverse complement strand
AAAAGCCCAAGCGGTGCTCAAAAAAGCTACTGATGAAGATCGGCACGATACAGGCCGGGGGCAAGTAGATATAGCTGAGGTTGATGTTGGGGCCGAGGATATCGACCAGGCGCACCGCCACATCGGTCAGCTTGGTGGCTACGACCATACTGGCTACCGCGAGAAGCATGGTGAAGAGGATCAGGCTCAGCTTGGTATTGGAAAAAAAGATGCGCGGGCGGGTCACGCTCAGGTTGGTAAGCAAAATGAAAGTGATGAACGCCACGGTCAGGAACTGCGCCAGAAAGATCACCAGGCGATCTTGCTCGCCAAAGCGCTTTTTCATTTCCTGCTCCAGCGAAGAAAGGATGGCGTAGGTCTCCCGGTCGACGATTTCATCTTTGGAAATGATCTTCTCTCCCTCGTTGACGATACCATACATGGGCGAAACCAGCGATTTGCGCCATTGCTTGGCCTCCTGGGTCAGCTCTTCTGAATAAACATAGTTGGGCTGAAGGGCACTGAGCAGAATCTGCCGCATGAGTAAGTCCTCCGCAGTAAAGGGCAGCCTCAACTCTTTGTCCAGCCAAGCGGTAAACTCCTGAGCCCCATTGAGCAGTTTGAGGATGGATACCTTGCGCTCCTGAGCCGGGGCCGTACGTAGCGAGACGAACAACTGAGAGGTGTCGGCTACCAAAATGTCGACGTAACCCTTTTGGTATGCGGCGTGGGCCAGCGCCATGGCCCGGGTCAAGAGCCGATCATTGGTTTGTTCAGATAGGGTGGGAAAAGCCGAAGGGTCGATCTCGGGATAGTTGCGTTGCAGCAGGGAGAGCTGATTGCGAATGCGCAGGCTATCCTGGCCGCGCCCGGCCTCTCGGTAGGTTCTCATCAAGTTGAGAAATCGACTGACCCCGCGATTGATTTGATCGTGAGCCTCACGTACCCGCGTGGAATCGAGGCGATAAATGTCGAGTACCTGATCGGCCACCGCTTGCTTCTCCGAAGCAATGCTATCCGGTGATTTGTAGATCGCAAAATCAAATGGAGCGATCAGCTCCGCCTCTTGCCAAGGCTTACCGATTTCGTATTGGAGGCCCAGCCGAAACGAATGAGGGATCAGCAGGGTCATCAAGAGCAGGTAGCCCAAAATGATCCCATTGCGACTCCAGTAGCGGCTGCTCCTGATCTTGCGCTGAAAATGTGCGCTGAATAACCGACTCATACCCAAAGGTACGCAAATCGAGGAGATATCGCGAAGCAAGCTGAGCAAAATGCCCCCTCCCTACTGACGGCGCACTTTGTAGAAAAATCGCTCAGCGCCCACCCGCAATTCCAGCAGGTACCATCCTGGCGAGAAGGCACGAAGGTCGATGCGCTCGCTCACCTGTTGCTCTACCCCAAAGCCTTGCTGCCACAGCTCGCGCCCGGCCAGGTCGCGCAGCCTAGCCTGCACCGCCACCCGCCGCGGCAGGGTGAGCGCCAGATTGAGCCAATCATGCGTAGGGTTGGGATACAACGCAAAGTCGACGCCAGGATGGTCCTCCAGCCCGACTACGACGATGCTTACCAGGTCGCATACGCTGCGGATACAGACCCCCTCCTCGACCGTGAGGCATACCTCAAAGGTACCCTGGCTCACGTAGGTGTGCGAGACATTTTGCCCACTGGCTTGGTTGCCATCGCCAAATGACCAGGTCCAGCTCAGCGGATTACCCATAGATTGGCCCGCAAAGTTGACCGTCCCAAACAGCACCGTATCGCCCGAGATGGCAATCGAAGGCTGTGGCGCAGCTTGCAGCGACACCATCACTTCATCATTGACGGTACAGCCCAAGGTATCGGTCACCGACACGCTGTAGGTACCTGCCTGCGAGACCTCGACCCTGCGGGTGCTGGCACCGGTCGACCATTGATAGACCTCCCCCACTGGCCCGGCGTCTAGCGTAGTCGTATCGCCATCACAGATCACACGGTCGGCCCCGAGATTCGCCGCCAGGGTCGAGCGTATCACCCC
>CAYVAP010000914.1:0-1999 GCA_964449365.1 uncultured Bacteroidia bacterium | reverse complement strand
AGTCCTTTTTCGCTAGCGTCGAAGCCGGACTTATTACAAAGGTTAGAAGTAACTAGTGCCTGACCGAAAAGTCATTATCCTCTGATTATCAATGAAATTAAGCCCAATTTGATTGGGGAAAGTGGTCAAAAATCACGATATTCAACCTATCTTCAAATAAACAATCAGCCTTTAGGATGCGTGTATTCTTTGAGCCTCAGACCGACCTGCGTTACTTTCCGATCAGCGAAATCACCTTCGACCCGCGCTCGCGGCATGAGTTGGGGGTCGTACTGCGGGGCTTGCAGCACATCTTCCTGGATACAGAGCTGAACCAGCGGGTGAAGGCCGCCCTGCAAGCCGCTCTGGGGGGGAAGCACAGCCGGATGGGTCGTCCCGGCATGAACCATTGGGAAATACTGGTGCTGGGGGTGGTGCGGCACGCGCTCAAGGCCGACTATGACCAACTGCATGACCTGGCCAACCACCATCGTAAACTGCGCGAGGTGCTGGGCATTGAGCCTCGCCCCGCCTTCATCTCGGTAGCGGAGTCGAAGCGCTACCCCCTCCAGACGATCAAAGACAACGTCGGCTTACTGGATGAGGCAGCGCTGTTGGCGCTCAACGAGGTGATTACGGACGCAGGGCACGATTTTGTAAAAAAAAAGGCCTGGCCACAGGGGCGGTAGCATCGCTGGAATTGCGCATCAAAGCCGATACCTTTCCCACTCAGGGGCACGTGCATTTTCCCACCGATATCAACCTGCTGTGGGACGCAGCGCGCAAGTGCTTCGACACGATGGCGCACCTGCATCAGGAGCGGGCCTGGGCAGGATGGCGCAAGCGTAAGGCCAACTACCGGTGTATCAAGCGGTTGTATCATCGCCTGCGCGACATCAAAGGCCGGAATCGGGCGCAGCGCCAGCAGGAAGCGGCCCTTCCTTACCTCAAAGCTGCCCAAAAACTGGCCGACCGGGTGCTGATTACGCTCAAACTCAGTCAGGGGATGTCCCTGAGCACCAAGGAGATCGCCCACCTTGAAGCCCTCGCTTATTACCACGAGCACCTCTGCCGACAGATTGACCTGCTACACCGCCGGGTGATCAAGGGCGAGACCATCCCCCATGAGGAGAAAGTCTTCTCAATCTTTGAGCCTCACCTTCAGTGGATTAACAAAGGCAAGCGCCACATTGACATTGGCCACCCGGTGCTCATCGCTTCGGATCAGCACCACTTCGTCCTCTATCATCGGGTCCTTGATCAGGGCCAGGCTGATGTAGAGACCGCCCTGCCCATGGCCCAGGCCCTCTGCCAGCGTTACGGCGTGGCCAAACTGCGCTCCCTGAGCCTGGATCGGGGATTTTATTCTCAAGTAAATCGGGAACTCTTGCTCGAATACGTCGAGCAGTTGATTCTGCCCAAAAAGGGTAAAAAATCCCCGCAGGAGGCCCTCGACGAAGCCCAGGCCGATTTCGTGGCCCTCAAAGACGCCCACAGCGCCGTCGAGTCCAACATCAACCAGCTCCACGCCAACGGCCTCGACCACTGCCCCGACCGCAGCCTCACCGGCTTTCGCCGCTACGTGGGGTACGGCGTACTGGCCTACAACCTCCATCGCCTCGGCTCGCTGATCCTCCGCGAAGAACGCGCCCAGGCCGCCGCTGAAGCCCGCAGACACAAGGCCCGGGCAGCCGCCTGAGCGCTACGCTGCTGAGCGACCGTATCCATTTGGCAATCCCTCACCACGCCCGGTGCCCGCGGCGTCAAATCCTCATGGCAGAATTGCTCGTTTGTGTAGGCGCGATCTGCCAAGCAAGCCCGATTCACCCCGCGAGCCCAAGGAGTTTTCCTCTCAAACCAGCCCATAGCAGCCGAAAACTCAGGTGAAACGAAAAAATCGTACTTTTCGGCTAGGCACTAACTACCCCATCCTATCGGACAATTTCATTTTGAATATTTTTTTTAGCTCATTCGCAATGTTATTCCTGAATTTAAAGGCAAAAATTTCTTAAAATTCAAC
>CAYVAP010000913.1:0-1999 GCA_964449365.1 uncultured Bacteroidia bacterium | reverse complement strand
TAAATACCTCAACAACACAAATCGAAGCGCATCTTTCAAATTGAGAACTGCTGGCGGTTAGAAGGTTAAGGTTGAAAGTTACCCAGGCTGCGCAGGGCCAATGAGGGCTGTTTGCCTGCAATTAATGGCATCCCTTAGTTTGGGTAAGGTATGAGCATAACCCGAAATAGCTCTCTGAAGCGCTAAGAGGCATATTTTCTAGGTCGAAATCAATGACTAGCATCCAGCACCCTTTTACCATGAACCCTCAACTTTCCACTCCGAACTTCCCTACAACGAGATCCCCCGCTTCCAGGGAATAAAGTCATCTTGCCCCAGTTGCTCAGCCCGGCTGAGTTGCTCCCCGCTGGCGATAGAGATGATCAGATCGAGGAGTTTTTCGCCCAAGGTTTCGATGGTGTCTTGGCCGGAGATGATGGTGCCCGCGTCCAGGTCAATGAGATCGGCCATGCGCGTGGCCAGGTTGGTGTTGGACGAAAGCTTGATCACGGGGGCAATGGGGTTACCCGTAGGGGTGCCCAGCCCGGTGGTGAAGACGATCATGTTGGCCCAGGAGCCAGCTAGTCCGGTGGTAGATTCCACGTCGTTGCCGGGGGTACACAGCAGGTTGAGGCCCGGCTGAGTAGCGGGTTCGGTATAGTCGAGCACCGCTTGCACAGGCGAGGTGCCGCCTTTTTTGGCTGCACCCGCCGACTTCATGGCGTCGGTGATGAGGCCATCTTTGATGTTGCCCGGCGAGGGGTTCATGTCGAAGCCCGAGCCCACTTCTACCGCCCGCTCGGCGTAGCGCTTCATCAGGTGGCCAAATTTTTCTGCCGTGGGCTTGTCCACGCAGCGATTGATCAGCTCTTGCTCCACCCCGTTGAGTTCAGGAAACTCCGACAAGATGGCCTTGCCGCCCAGGGCGACCAGCAGATCGGAGGCGTAGCCCAGCGCAGGGTTGGCCGAGATGCCCGAGAAGCCATCCGAGCCCCCACATTCCAGCCCCAAGGTCAGCTCGCTGAGAGGCGCAGGTTGGCGCTCGATGGCGTTGGCTTGGGTCAAGCCCACAAAGGTCTTTTTTACCGCCTCAGCCACAAAGTCCCGCTCGGAATGGCTCTGCTGCTGCTCCAAGATGTAGAGCGGCTTGCGGAAGTGGGGGTCGGCTGCCTGGAGGGTCTTTTCGAATAGCGACACCTGGGCATTCTGACAGCCGAGGCTGAGGACGGTCGCCCCGGCCACGTTGGGGTGGGTGAGGTAGCCCGCCAGCAGGCGCAGCAGGGTCTCGCTATCCTGGCGGATGCCGCCACAGCCTCCGTCGTGGCGCAAAAACTTGATCCCATCCACGTGGGGAAAGACGCGTTCTTCGGCCGCCCGCTGCCCGCTACGCAGGATATCCGCCGAGAGCAGCGCATCGGGCGCAGCCCCCTGCTGATGCAACTGCACCAATCGGCGCACATCCACGGTGAAGGTTTTGCCGCTGAGGTAGCCCAGTTCCTCGACCATGGCCTCTTCGATCACTTTGATGTTGCGATTTTCGCAAAAGACCAGGGGAATCACCAGCCAGTAATTGCGGGTGCCCACCTTGCCATCGGCGCGGTGGTAGCCCAGGAAGGTACGCCCAGTAAAGCACGAGGTATTGGGCTGCACCCAGTCGAGGTTGGCTTCGCCAATTTCAAAAGATTCCGCCTCGTGCGCGACGTTATCCACCCTTACCCGCGTGCCCTGCGGGATGTCTATTTTGGCTTTACCTACCAGCACGCCATACATATACACCGGATCGCCCGCTTGGAGGGCCGCTGCGGTGAATTTGTGCTTGGCGGGAATATCTTCCACCGGGGTATAGGTCGTCTCTTCTAGCTGCACAGCCTCACCAGCAGAAAGATCTTGCAGCGCGACAATCAGGTTGTCAGCCGGGTGAACTTTGAGAATGCGATGCATGGGGGGGAGAGTTGATCGTTCGAAGTTGAAAGTAAAGCTGGCCGCTTGGGCGGCCACTGAGTGAGCCAAGAGGAACGGA
>CAYVAP010000912.1:0-2001 GCA_964449365.1 uncultured Bacteroidia bacterium | reverse complement strand
AGTTGAAAGACACTACAACTTATTGATAACAAGGCCATTCAACAAATCAACCACTCTACCATCCAACCACTTTGAAGTATAAATGCTGTACCTGACCACCTTATTCCCTTACACCCCTAGCCGTTCATATAGGTGAGAGTAGCCAAGTCTACGGATTCCATAATCCTGATTGAATCCCGTTCATGACCTCATCGAAACCCAGAAAGCCCAGCACCAGTACGGGTATCGATAGCACGATCCCAAGCCAGACCCACTCAGGCAAAGGTCGAATCGCTGCCTTCTCCGTAGCTGGCCGCAACACCATGCGGGCCGGAATGCGGAGGTAATAAAACAGCGAGATCACCGTGTTGATCACTGCTAAGACCAGCACCACCACCCACAGGGTAGCAAATCGGTCGCCTACTTGCTCGACGCCCGACATCAGCACGTACCACTTGGCGATAAACCCAGAAGTAGGGGGTAGTCCCACTAGCGCCACCATGCCGACCGTCATGCCGATGGTGGTGAGCGGAAACCGAAAAGCCAGCCCGTCTAACTCTCGCAGGTCATCGCTGTTGGCACTGCGGGCCAGCCCCGCCGCTAGGATAAACACCGAGAGATTCATCAAGCAGTAGATAGTCAAGTAAAAGAGCACCGCCGCCTCGCCCGTTTGGCTGCGAGAGGCCGCCGCAATGAGCATAAAACCTGACTGCGCCACCGACGAGTAGGCCAGGAGCCGCTTGAGGTCATTTTGCCAAAGGGCTGCAAGGTTGCCCAGCGTCATGGACGCCAGCGCCACCAGCAGCAAAATCACCTGCATCTCGGCGTAGATGGGCAGATGGGCCGTGAGCCGCAGGAAGTGGACCAGCATCAGCAGGCCACCGACCTTGGGAGCCACCGAAAAAAAGGTCGCAACCGGATAGGAAGTCCCCTGGTACACATCAGGCGCCCAAAAGTGCATGGGCACCGCTGCAATTTTGAACAGGATGCCAGCCAGGATCAAGCCCATCACCAGCAGTTGGGTATCAGGTGGCAAGGCAGCAAAGGCGGCCACCTCCGCGGTGTGGCTGAGGCTGAGCCCTCCCGTGAGGCCATACCACCAGGAAATGCCGTAGAGCATCAGGGCAGAAGAAAACGCCCCAAAGAGGATGTACTTCAAGGCCCCCTCTGCCGCGCCGCGCTGCCAGCGATGATGGCCAGTGAGTAGATACGAGCTGATGGACGCCAGTTCGATAGCCAAGTACATCAGCAGAAAATGCACCCCCAAAACCATCATTTGTGTGCCAAGCAGGAGGGCAAGCAACAGGGGAAAAAATTCCGGTCGAAACTGGGCTGACTTGGGTTCACGCGCAACCCAAAGTAGGGTGATGAAGCCACTGAAGAGCAACAGCCCTCTGGCCCATCGCCCAACCCGATCAAAGAGGAGCATGTCGCCAAAGGCCAAGCCAGGCGTTGCGGGGAGCAAGGCCAACCAAAGGCTGCTCCCCAATACCCCCAACAAGCCCAGCCAGGCAAGGCTTTTGCCCTGCTGATCGATCACCGAGACCAAGACCATCAGCAAAATGGTCCCGGCTAGCACCAGCTCTGGCCCTAAACCTACTACCCCTTCCAGGGTAGCGGCCAGGCTTTGGCGAATCAGGTTGAGGATAGATGCGTCCATGGGCTGTGCCAAAGTAAAGAAGCTTTCCCGAAGCCGCAAGCGTCGGGAAAGCTTCTCATGCCAGGTGGTCTAAGAATCAGCGCCGTGCGGCTGGCCTCGAAGCCAGCAAAAAGGGCCGCTCCGATACAGGCACGACCGTCAACTCAGGCTGAGGGGGAGTGGTTTCTTCCACGGTTACCTCCGCAGGCTCAGCAGCCAAGATCTCGTATTGCAAGGTTTGTAAGACAATGGTGCTGTCTCCCTCCACCAGGCGCAGGTGCATATCAAAATGCCCCGGCAGGGGATAGCGATAGGTGGTCTTGGCCTGGCGCACCGGGCGGGTGATGCCGTTGCCAAAATCCCGGATCAATCGATGAGCCGTG
>CAYVAP010000911.1:0-2008 GCA_964449365.1 uncultured Bacteroidia bacterium | reverse complement strand
GCAGGTAGACCGCACCCTCATCGATGGTGCCCTTGCTTTGCGGCTGGTCATTCGGGCGGGCGTGGGGATGGATCATATCGATGAGGCTTATCTCGCAGAAAAAGGTATCGCGGTGCACAACACCCAAGGAGCCAATGCCGATGCTGTCGGAGAGCAGACCGTGGGCATGTTGCTAGCTTTGCGCCAACACCTACTACGGGCCGATCGGCAGGTACGCCAATTTCAATGGCAGCGTGAAGCCAACCGTGGCTGGGAACTCGGAGGTCAGACCGTGGGGCTGATCGGCTATGGACATACTGGGCGTGCGGTGGCCCGCAAGCTTTCGGGCTTTCGCTGCCGGGTGTTGGCCTACGACAAATACCTGGACGGCTACGGCGAGATGTTTGCCAATCAGTCGACCATGCATGATATCTTCCAGTACGCCGATATCCTTTCGCTGCATGTACCCCTTACCGAGGAGACCCACGAGATGGTCAACCAATCATTTCTGGCGCGGTTTCGGCGGCCCATCATGTTGCTCAACCTAGCCCGGGGGCCTGTGGTCCACTTGCCTGCTCTGCTAGCTGCCCTCGACGAGGGCAAGGTAATCGCTGCGGCCTTGGATGTGCTGCCCAACGAAAAGTTCGATCAACTGAGCGACGCCGAGCGAGCGCTTTACGAGCAGTTGTTTGCCCGCGAAAATGTGATCCTCACTCCTCACATCGGTGGCTGGACCTACCAGTCTCGCGAAAACATCAACCAGCGCATCATCGAGCTGGTAGAAGCACAACTGAAGAAAAAGCCTGATCGACCGGGGTGATGGATACTCGGATTTTTCGACCAAAACCAAGGAAGTTAAATGTCGCGAGAAAAATAACTTCCCTAATTCGGTTAGAGATCTCGTTTCAGATCAAAGAGGGATGGTGGGGTTTTGGGGTTTTGAGATGGTGAGATCCTGAGACTTTGGGACGTACAATCTCTTAGTCTCGAACTCTCAATCTCTCGACATCTCGATCTCTCAACCTCTCAACCTCCTATTCTCAAGCGAAGAAGGCCAACTTATTTTTTGAGATTCACTTAGCCTCCCTACTTTTATCGGAAGCATCAGCAGTAGTGCTGCAGGGGCGGGATCGATTTTTGCCACGCTGCCTGGCGGCCTCTTGGCAGGCAATGGCTACCGTGTCCGGGTAAGGGCCAGTACGCCCAGCCTTATCGGCGATGACAACGGGCTAGACCTGGCGCTCACTCCCATCAATCTTGCCAAGGGCATAAGCGCTGATCCCACGGCTCTCTGCCCAGAGGACAGCAGCCTACTTTCCGCCTCCAATACCCAAGGCAGCCTGCAATGGCAAAGTGGTCCCAGCCTAGGGCTATTTACGGACCTGAGTGGAGCCGATAGTAGTAGCTATCTATGGCAGCCCGACAGCAGCATGCTGCTGCGCTTGATTGCGAGTGGTGGGAGCTGCCCGGCTGACACCAGCGAGCATTTGCTGGTAGAGGTGTTACCGATCGAAGCTACCTTTACCCACACAGTGTCCGGGCCGCTGACCGTTGGTTTTTCAGCTCAAACCAATGGCGCTACTAGCTGGCAGTGGGATTTTGGCGACGGAGCAGCCAGTCAGGGAGCTAATCCGACCCACGTTTTTCCAGCGGGAGGCACATACCAGGTGTGCTTGATTGCGAGCAACGTCGCTGGATGCCAGGATACCAGTTGCCAAGACGTAGCCGTGGGGAGTGTGGCCATAACAGGTACCGAAGTAAGCCTAGCCGTATATCCCAATCCTGTACGCGATCAATTGTACGTTTCATGGTCGGATGGTCCCATGCAACTGAGTCTCATCGATGTACAGGGGCAGGAGGTGCTTCATCGAACAGGGTACCAAACACCGACGCGCCTTTCCGTGCATGCGCTTCCCGCTGGCATGTACTGGCTGCGAGCGAGCCTAGGCGAAACCGAATTTTGGCAGGTATTGGTCAAGCAATGATTCCCGCCCAAAGGCGGGAATGCGACCTAGTGCTCTGTCAAGTT
>CAYVAP010000910.1:0-2015 GCA_964449365.1 uncultured Bacteroidia bacterium | reverse complement strand
CTTGATAGTCAGTAGCCCCCAGCGAGCCAACTCCCTATCGACGCCACCACCTTATCTTGTTCATCCTGTCAAAAAACGAGCGCTCCAAAGGCTCATGTACTGTAAGATGTGACTTTTAACTGATAACCTCCAACTCTCAACTCACCTATATGAACGGCTAGGGGTATAAGAGAAATAAGGTATAAGGGTCCCAGGCACCTTGGTCAGCCACCGTTCATATTGGCTTACTCAGTGGCCGCATCAAGCGGCTAAATTTACTCTCAACTCTCAACTTTTAACTTTCAACCCTCAACCCTTATGGACCTCGACACCCTACGCTCCCGGCAAAGTCCGCTCAAGGAGCAATACCGACAATCACCTGAAACCGCCCTCATCACCCTCAAAGCTGAGGGACAGCTAGGCGAAGGCGTCACCTGCCGCGTAAACACTGGCCAAGCTCTGGCCCAAGCAGGCTTGCATCCTGCCACTGGGGGGGATGGCCTTTCGCTTTGTTCTGGAGACATGCTGCTCGAAGCGCTGGCCGCCTGCGCGGGCGTGACCATGGGTGCGGTGGCCACTGCCCTCGAAATCGATATCCGCCAAGGCACGGTGCGGGCAGAAGGAGACCTGGACTTTCGCGGTACCCTGGGGGTGAGCAAAGAAGCGCCCGTAGGTTTTCAGGCCATTCGTCTGCAATTCGAGCTCGATACCGATGCCAGCGAAGAGCAATTAGCTACGTTGCTCAAACTCACCGAGCGGTATTGTGTGGTCTTTCAAACCTTAAAACAAAGTCCGGAGTTGAGAGTAAACATAGCCTGAAATTATCAAACTGCTCTCCCATTGCGAAACAGCCGCGAAAAGCTATCTCACCTCAAGGTATTGCTCGAAATCGAGCGCCAAGCCGACCTGAAGCAGTACCGTCAACTCGTACTCAACCGCAGCCTCAAGGAACGCATTAAGCAAGGCATCACCTGGCACCCGGTCGAACTGCGCCGCGTGGGTGTGGGCCTGGGCGAGCGGGTGGTGCTGGAGCTGGAGCGCGCCCCCGCCACCGAGCAGCAAAAGTCTGGGGCCTTTCAGGTGGGCAGCGTGGTGGCGGTGTTTGGGCAGCAAGCCGACCGCGAAGTGGGGCGCAGCACCGGCGTGATCAGTCGCCTGCGCGCGCAGACCATGCACGTGATGCTCAGCGCTGAGTACCTGCCCGACTGGATGGCCGACAGCCGCCTGGGCGTCGATCTCGAATTCGACGACCGCACCTATCAGGAGATGCAGCGGGCCATCGACACCGTGATGGATCCCCCCGCTAAAAATACGCGCCTGGCCGAACTGCGCGAGATCCTGATCGGCAGCAAGGAGCCGAGCTTTCACGAGTGGAACTTGACCTTCGAGACTGATCGCCTCAATCCTTCACAAAACCGCGCAGTGCAGCGGGTGCTCACCGCCCTGGACGTGGCCATAATCCATGGCCCGCCTGGCACGGGCAAGACCACCACCCTGGTCGAGTGCATCCGCGAGACTTGCCTGCACGAGCATCAGGTCATGGTCTGTGCCGCCAGCAACACGGCCGTCGATCTGCTTACCCTCAAGTGTCTGGAGGCTGGGCTAGAGGTGCTGCGCCTGGGCAATCCTGCGCGGGTGGACGAAGAGCTGCAACTGCACACCCTGGACGGCAGCATCACCGAGCACCCTGATTATCAGGCCCTACGTAAGCTGCGTAAAGATGCCGAAGACGCGCGCAAGCGTGCCCACAAGTACAAGCGCAAGTACGGCACCCGCGAGCAGCAAAAGCGCCGCGAGTTGCTGCGCGACGCCCGCGAGATGAAGGCCATGGCCCACAAGCTGGAGGACTACATCGTGCATCAATTGGTCAACCACACCCAGGTGATTGCTTGTACCCTGACCGGGGCGGCGGCCTCGGTGCTGGGCAACAAGCGTTTTCACAGCATCTTCATCGACGAGGCCGGGCAGGCGCTGGAGCCGGCCTGCTGGATTCCCATCATCCGGGCCAACCGGGTGATCATGGCGGGGGACCACTG
>CAYVAP010000909.1:0-2019 GCA_964449365.1 uncultured Bacteroidia bacterium | reverse complement strand
GATACCTTCGAAGCCCAAATGCGTCGCCCTCAAGGGCTGTTTGGCGCGCTCGTTCGCATCGATTTCATCAAGATCGACATCGAAGGCTACGAAAATGCCCTGCTGCCCCATTTGGCCGATCTCATCCGACAGCATCAGCCCATGGTGCTGATCGAGTCGCGGCGAGAGCAGCGAACCGAAACCATCCGCCAACTGGAGGCGCTGGGTATGAGCGGCTACGTGCTCGAAGGGGCCTACCTCATCCCGCTGGCGCAGATGCCCATTTCGCAGGAGGATATGTTTTTCCTCTTCCCCAAGCATCGCGAGCGGGTGCAGGCGTATCTCCAACCACAAAAAGGAGGGGGAAATGGGCATCAGGGACAATAAATGGAGAAAACGACAGTCACGCTTAGACCGAGCGCGTATGCTCAGGATGTAACTTCTGCCTTGAGAATCGTTGTATAGACCCAGCGTCTTGACGCACTCGAGCTCGGCTGCCGTAGACGCAAGACTCTCAACCACCAATTCCCTCCCTTATGATTCGCAGTGTTTGCTTCTTCTCGCTGGTATTGATGCTTCATTGGGCTGGCGCACAACCCGTCGAAGGGGCCTTCTTCACAGGCGTAGCCAAATACAAGATCCAGTTCAAAGGCAATGATGAGATCGCGTCTTTCATCGAGGCCAACGAACCCAACGACCAATTGACCCTGATGGTGGGCGAGGGCGATTATATCGTCAAGCTCGACGGGGGAGAATATCCCAAGACTTTCATGTTTATCGCCGATAGCAACCGCGAATACAGCATCGATATGGCGGGGCAGCGGGCCTTCCGCCACTCTGCCCATTCCGACCTGATCCGCGACACCAATCAGGTGGAACCCGTAGCCAAACCCACCGGGCGCAGCAAGCCCGTGGGCGAATACACCTGCCAGGAGTATCGCTTACAAACGGACGATGCGGTTTTTTTCTACTATGTAACCGACGAATTTCGCGTCAACCTTGATGCCTTTCCGGAGGAGCCCCGTTCGAAAGCCATGTTTTTGGCCAAGGGCCTGGAGGGCCGTTTGCCGCTGCGTACCGTCAAGCGCACCAAGCAACTGGCCGTCGAGACCAGCCTAGAGTCCATTCAGCCGCGAGTGTTTCAGGAGGGGGCCTTTAGCATTCCCGACCACTTCACGGTGAAGGGGCGAGACGTGCGTTACTAGTGGGGAAAGTTCAAAGTAGTCAGTTGAAAGCAAATCTAGCCGCTTGGGCGCGGCCACTGAGTGAGCCAATAAAAGCGGAAGGTAAACGCTGTGCCTGACCACCATATACCCTTATAACCCTGACCGTTCATATAGGTGAGTGGATTCAATTCGAAATTCTTGATCGGTAATCTTTCGTATATAATCTATATCCTCAATGAATATACATGCAACCACCGTGCTGGGCATCATGCACAACGGACAAGTGGCCCTTGGAGCCGATGGACAAGCAACTATGGGCAATAGCGTGGCTAAGAGCAACGTGAAGAAGGTGCGCAAAATTGGCAACGGCGACATCATGGTAGGCTTTGCAGGCTCTACCGCTGATGCCTTTGCGTTGGTGGAGAAGTTTGAAGAAAAGCTGAACATGTATCGCAGCAACCTCACCCGCGCGGCCGTCGAGCTGAGCAAGGAGTGGCGCACCGACCGCTTTCTCCGTCGCCTGGAAGCCTTGCTGGTGGTGATGGACAAAGAAGAAGGCCTCCTCATCAGCGGCGATGGCAATGTGATCGCGCCCGAGCACGGGGTACTGGCCATCGGGTCGGGGGGCGAATATGCCCGCTCTGCGGCTTTGGCCTTGGTCAAGCATGCGCCACATCTCAGCGCGCAAGAAATCGTGCGCGAGGGGCTCACCATCGCTGCCGATGTGTGTATCTATACCAATCACAACCTGGAGATCATCACCCTAGACGTGGAGTAGGGCTATTTCAGCTCGGCCAGGGCCTGGCGAGCATTTTTCTTGTAGCGCTCATTGCCATCGAGTGTGAGCACCCGCTCGAAATGCTCTCGGGCCTGC
>CAYVAP010000908.1:0-2020 GCA_964449365.1 uncultured Bacteroidia bacterium | reverse complement strand
TAGCAATGATATTGGTAGGCAGCTCAGGCCCTGACCTTTCGTTCTTCCACATCCATCCTCTCTCACTGCTCATGATTTTCGCCTACTTAGCTGGCTCCCGGCTGATATCCCAAGCCAGTCGCAACCCTATGTGGAGCCCTAAAATCACCCAGGACACAGTAGAGGATATCCCCGACGACAAAGATCAGACAAACTTGACCCTGCGTGGGGTAGCAGTCCGCTTCGCCCTCCTTGCGCTACTGGTAGCAGGGGCTGGCTACACGCTGGCCAAAGCAGGCATCGCCATCGCCGAGCAATCGGGCCTCTCCGAAGGGATGGTAGGCAGCCTTTTTACCGCCATCTCTTCCTCGCTGCCAGAGTTGGTCGTATCGGTGGCTGCTGTGCGCCGAGGGGCCCTCACCCTAGCAGTGGGCAACATCATCGGTGGCAATACCTTCGATGTGATTTTTGTCTCGCTGGCCGACATCTCCTACTTCGAAGGCAGTATCTTTCACGCCATTACTGACGAGCAGGTCTTTGCCGTCGCCCTGACTCTGCTCATGGCGGCAGTGCTGCTGCTGGGGCTGCTTCACCGCGAAAAACGTGGCTTCGGCAACATCGGCTGGGAAAGCCTCTCCCTCATCCTGCTCTACCTCGGGGGCAATGCCTTTATTTACCTGGCCTGAGGCTTTTCCTCAAAACCGATCATCCTGGGCAAACGCTAGCACCGCCTGCACGTAGGCTTGGGCCACCGCCTTTACCCGGCTGGAGCTAGGAATGCCCTCGACGGTCAGGTCGCGCTGGTTCAAGCGCTTGGCTTCCGCGACAAAGTCCTGATTGAGGCTCTCGCCGTAGACCAGCGGGCCTTTGATCAGGCGAGTAAGGGACAAATTGCGGGCATACACTCCCGGGCTGCCGGTGTAAAGGCTGCTCTTGTGCAGATAAGCTAGCTCATGATCGGGGGGCACTACTGGCACGCCCGTGAGGCGCTGCGACGCGGCCACGAATGCCTCGGCCAACTCTTGGCTGTAGGTGAGGTCGTAGGTGAGCAGCAAGCGCAGCAAGATGGCGCGATCCTCAGCGCTTTGTAGCTCTCGGCTCAGAAAGCTCCCCGGGATAAAGGCCATCAGATAGTTGGTGTCTGCCGGAGGAATGAAGCCGCCCCGGTCGCGATTTTCCCAGTTGGGGCCGTGTACGTTGTAGTGGATGATGAGGCTCAGGTGAGGGCGAAAGGCGTTGATGCGATCGGCGCGGTCGCGCAGATCCTCCGCCGTAAAAAAGCTGCGCATAATCTCCTTGTCATCAGCCCGGTTGAGCCAAAAGGAAAGTTGATAGGGGGTGAGCTGCCAGCTATCTGCCGAGTCATAAACAGCCTGGGGCCAGTGCTTGGCTTTCCATTCCTGATAAGAAAGCCCGTTGACGTTGAGCCCGGGGGTGTAGCGAGTCATCATGGTGGTGGCCCCCAGGCGCTCTAGTTGCTGACGAATGAGATGCGCGGTAGCCAGGGTGAGGTTGGCCTCCCAAAAGCCGATGCGCTCGAAGTCGGTCGGGCGGCTAGGATGCATTTTGATGTATTTGCCTTCGATCTGGGCCATCTCCAGGCTTCCGGCGGTATGGCCGGGGTCTAGCGCGATGCGCCAGCCTGCCAAGGGGCGGTCTGGCTGCTGCGCCATCGGGCCTGGCAGCACAGGCAGGGCATGGCGGGCCAGGGCTGGCCACTCCTCACCCCAAGGCTGGGTGCCTTTTTGCAGATAGTAGCGCACCATCGAGTCGGGTCGCATCATGTCGAAGAGGCGAGCCGTCAGGCGGTATTCATCCGGGTAAATTTTTACCTCGGGACGATCGCTGGCTCGTGCTTCGGGCGAAGCATAGAGAGAAATGCCGCTACTGTCGATCTCGATGTATTGCCGCAGCGACTCGTCGTGGAGCAGCAGCGAGAGACGTTGCTCAAGCAAAGCCTCATCCGGTATCGGCTCTTGCGGCAGGGGAGCATCCTCCGGAAAAGGCGGGCTCGCCTGCGAGGTGGTGTTCCAGCCACTTT
>CAYVAP010000907.1:0-2026 GCA_964449365.1 uncultured Bacteroidia bacterium | reverse complement strand
AGGCTCAGGTGGGCTCTTATCGCTCTTCCTTCGACCGCGATCATCCCCTGCTGCGCGTCAATGCTTATCTGACCCGCTATGATCGGCTATTTTGCCGAGGGGGAGATCAGTCGATTTTTACTACGCGCCGCTTTTTCGAGGCCGTCCATGGCTACCGCGAAGACTTCCTGATCATGGAGGATTTTGACTTCATTCAAAAGGCCCGCAGACAAGGGGTGTTTCACATCTTTGACAAGGATATCCTCATTTCAGCCCGCAAATACGACCACAACAGCTACCTGCGCGTCAACCTCGCCAATTTGGTGATCGTGATCATGTATCTGCTCGGGGCGCCACAGCCGCGTATGGTCAAGGCGTACCAGTGGATGCTGAACTATCGGTAGCCCCCGGTCGCGCGGGAGAAGGTCAGCTCACCCCTGAAGCCTCATTCTTCCACGCCCTCCCACACCTCCAACCTCCGCGCTTGCTCCGCGCTTTCTCCGCTGAACGGTTAATTTTCCCGGACCAGCGACACATCAAATGTTTGGTGTGATCGTTGTAGAGAAATGGGAGTGGGGCGTTTTCGCCAGGCGAAAAGATCGAGTCGAATATACCTTCCCCTTCGGCAATGTTATGGGTAGGGGTATTTCTCGTTGCAAGCAACCACGCTGTGCTGTAATTTCGAAGGTGATAAGATAACACCATGACGAAACTTCTTTTTTGGGGATGTTTTTTTTGCCTTGCTATCGGAGCTAGCACAAGGCTACTGGCGCAGGATCAGCCTGGCGATCCCAATGCTACTGGTAGCGTGAGTACCGAGGGGCCTCAGGCTCGCAAGTACAGCAATGAGTTTCTGAAGATCGGGGTCAGTGCGCGCGCCTTTGGCATGGGCAATGCCCAAACGGCCATCGCTGAAGATGTCAGCGGTGGCTACTGGAATCCCGCGGCCCTGGCGCACAGCGAGGCCCTGCTCTACCCCGAGCTGGCCTTGATGCATGCCTCTTATTTTGCCAACATCGCCAGCTACAACTGGATCGGCTTCACCATGCCCGTCGACTCGGCGGGCGATCGTCGCTTTGGGGCTACCCTCATCCGCTTTGGCATCGACGATATCCCCAACACCCTGCAACTGGTAGAGCCAGACGGAACCATCAACTATGACCGCATCCAGAGCTTCTCGGTTACCGATCTGGCGGTGATCCTGAGCTATGCCTGGCGGCCTAAGCAGGTGCAAGGCTTGCTCTTGGGGGTAAACATGAAGATTATTTATCGGGGGGTAGGGCGCTTTGCCAACGCCTGGGGCTTTGGCCTGGACCTGGGCGCGCACTACGAGCGCGAGCACTTTCGGGCGGGGCTGGTCCTGATGGATGCCACCAACACCATCAACGCCTGGACCTTCAACACCGAGACCTTCGGGCAGGCCTTCATCAACACAGGCAACGAACTACCAGAAAACTCCCTAGAGCTCACCCGGCCTACCATTCGCCTGGGAGTCGCTTATGACTTTCAGCTCGGGCGACGCTTTGCTCTGTTGGCCTCACTCGACAATGATATCTTCACCGATGGCAATCGGCCCTTTGCCCTGATCTCGGGCGGCGGCCTGAGCCTAGATCCTCGCGCTGGCCTGGAGCTGGCTTACAAAAATTCTCAGTATCGCAAGGTGGCCTTCCTGCGGGCTGGGGCCTACAACCTCCAAAACGTAGTAAATAACGACGCCGAGGAGGTGATCGGCCTTTTTCCCACCGCCGGGGTGGGCATCGTGATCCGCAATTTCCAGCTTGACTATGCCCTGGCCAACATCGGCAACTTTTCAGAAAATCTGCATTCCCACGTCGTTTCGCTTCGCTTTTACATTCAATGATTTTTGATCGGGGGATTTTTGGGTTCCCTGCGCGGCTACCTCGAGCTACCCATCGCTAAAGCATTCTCTATTCCCCCTCAACCATTCTTCCCAATGAAACGCCTCGTTCTCCTCTTTTTCATGCTGCTGGCTAGCCTTGTGCTGTTTGCGCAGCCTTTTGACTATGGTAACACCTGGTATCGGAGC
>CAYVAP010000906.1:0-2028 GCA_964449365.1 uncultured Bacteroidia bacterium | reverse complement strand
AGCGACCGGTTACTGGAAGGAATGGCTGGCCAATTGGAGGAGAGCGGATTGCGATTTCCGTCGGGATCGATCCAGGAGCCGGAGGAATACGGGTTCACCGATCCATCCTCCATGCGAAGCTGATAAACCATTAGGTCATCTCCGCTATCGAGTTGGACGGCGAACCAATCCCACCCGGTCTCCTCGTCGCTCAGCCAGGAGGAGCCGAACTCGTGGTCCATCCAGCCTAGGCCTGAGACCTCGAATTCCTTGCCCTTCCAGGTCAGCGTTCCTTCAACGTTGAGACGTGAATAAGTGATATAGTGGGAAGCCTGGCCTGGGTCGGCAGACTTTGCCCCGCCCGCCCCTGCGCAATGCGCGAGGGAGTATACTGGCGAAAGCTCTCCCACAAGTCTGGTTGAAATGGCATAGAGGTGGCAATCAGGTAGAGGCCGCTTGACGCAGGCGCTTCAGATAGGCATCGAGCTGGGGCAGGCTGGCGCGAAAGCTCTCCAGCGTTTCGGGCAGAAGGTAGGTGTCGGGGCAACGGCGGAAGCAGACCGCCGCTTCGGCCAGGCGAATGCCGCGGGCCGCAGTGAGGGTGTGTTGTTCGCTTTTGAAGCGCAAACGCTGCAAGGGAGATGCCTGCAAACCAGACAAGTCGCCAGCTCGTTGTGCGTAGGTAGCCACCCGCTCCCCAAAAACCTGCCTCAGCTCCGCTGGGCTAGCTACGCCATCTGCCTCCATGCGAAACACCAGACCCGCCAGCAGCACCTGCTGATCTCTCACCTCAGCCACGTGCCACAGCACCCCTACGACCTCGATCAGGTGAGCCTGCATCGGCAGTCCATCGGGGTGCGACCGCTCGCCGTAGCAGTCCCCTACGAAGCGCAATGCTTCGAGCAGATTACCCAGCGCCGATTCAAAGGTATTGGCCATAGAGCAGCCATTCGAAGTGAATGGTCGACCAAAGATAACAGCCAGACCGCTTCGCAGCGGGAAAAATGCAAAAATCTGCGCCTTAGTAACGCTCAGAAAAGTGGGCACCCAAGCCGAGCGTTGGATCTTTCTACGCGGATAGGTACCTTTTGGCAAATCCTCCATCCCATGAACCGTCTGCTAGTTGCATTGCTTTTTCTCAGCTGGTTGGCGGCTTGTCGTAGCAGTCGACCCACCCCGCCGCTACCTAAGCCAGCCGAAACCTCTCTCTCTCCCTCGCGGGTACCTACCTTGCTGGTACAGCCTAGCGGCGATACGCTGCGGCAACCTCTGCGCCTGGCGGCTATGTCGGTCGAGCTAGAAGCTCTGGTGGGAGCGGTGCGCGTTTCGCTGGAACTCACTTACGAAAATCGCTACGATGAAGAGCTAGCGGGCACGTTTTTCTTCCCCTTGGCCAATGGGCTGACGGTGGATAGCTTTGCCCTGGCGGTCAATGGGCGACTACGAGCCGGAGTGATCGTGCCCCGCGAGCGCGGGCGGCAGGTGTATGAGCAAGTCAAGCGCGAAGGCATCGATCCGGCCCTGCTGGAGTGGCAGCGTGGCCATGCCTTTCGAGCTCAGGTATACCCCATTCCGGCGGGTGGGCGCAAACGCATCCAGCTGGCGTTCACCGCTCCCATGCAATACCAAAATGGGCTGTGGAGCTACCGCTTGCCCCTGCGCACCGAAAATACCCTGGCTGAGCTACGAGTGAAAACCCATTTGCCTCAAGCTGAAGCAGCAACCCTGATCCTCGAACCCGAGCAGGCCATGGCGCCCTACCTGCTGCCTTTGCCAAAGCATCGATCAGGCTTTCGCATCGATACCACGCTGCGCGATTTCTTGGTCAATCACCAGCTTGCCTTGTCCTACCAACCTCGCAAGGCGACACGCGATGCGCCAGAACAATTGCTGTACACGGATGAGGCGGGCAACACCTGGTTTGCCGCTCAGGTGCAGATGCCAGCCCCGACGCGCGAAGTGCCGCCTCCTCAGCGCATCGCCTTGCTTTGGGATGTGTCTCATTCGGCTGCCAAGCGCGCCCTGCCCCAGGAAAAAGCCATCCTGGCC
>CAYVAP010000905.1:0-2031 GCA_964449365.1 uncultured Bacteroidia bacterium | reverse complement strand
CTTGGCTCACTCAGTGGCCGCGCCCAGCGGCTATATTTGCTTTCAACCTTGAACGTTGAACCGCGAAACTAATGGCTAGTTCCGCGCCAGCGAAACCATCCAAACGCCCCACCCATTAGCCCAAAGTAGATCAGCGCGAGCCAGGGATTGTAAATGGTGATGGCTACCAGCGCCACCGAGGCGATGATGAGCGCCACCCAAGGGGTCAGCGGATAGCCCGGCACCCGAAAGGGGCGCTCCAGCTCGGGCTCGGTCTGCCGTAGGCGCAGCAGCGCCACCATGGAGATGATGTAAAGGCTCAGCGCCCCGAAGCAGGCGATGGTGATGATTTCACCGGTTTTGCCAGTGAACAAGGCCACGATGCCAATCAGGGTGTTGACCAGCAAGGCGTTGGCGGGGGTGCGAAAGCGCGGATGGACCCGGCCCAGCCATTTGGGCGCGTAGCCTACGCGGCCAAATTCGAAGGTGGCCCGCCCACCCGCCAGGATGATGCCGTGGAAGGAGGCTACTAGCCCAAAGAGCCCCACCGAAGTAACTGCGGTATAGAGGATGTGCCCTTCGCCCACACTTTGGGCCAGAGCCAGCGGCAGGGGCGAATCAGAAGCCGCTTCACCCGGCCCGGGATACACCACTGCTTCCCAGCCGGCCACGCCTACCGCCGAGACGAAGGTCAGCAGGCACAGCGCCACCAGGGTGATAATGGCGGCCCCAAAACCGATCAGCACGTTGCGCTGCGGATTGATGGTTTCCTCGGCCACGTTGGCCACCCCCTCGATGGCCAGGAAAAACCAGATGGCAAAGGGAATGGCGGCAAAAGCGCCCGACCAGCCGTGGGGCAGGGCGTTGCGGGTGAGGTTTTCCACTGCGAAGGCCGGCAGCGCCGCCCCGGCAAAAATCAGTAGCTCGACTACGGCAATCACGGTAATGACCAATTCGAAGGAAGCGGCTATCCTCACCCCGTAGACGTTGAGGGCGGTGAAGGTGGCATAGGCCGCAATGGCGATCAGCAGCACGGGTATCCCCGGCAGAAACAGATGTAGGTAGGCCCCAATGGCAAAGGCGATGGCCGGCGGCGCAAAGATGAACTCGACGTTCTGAGCCATACCGGCCAAAAAGCCCCATTGCGGACCCAGGGCACGTAGCCCGTAATCGAAAGCGCCGCCTGCCCGCGGAATGGCGCAGGCCAGTTCGGTGTAGCTGAAGGTGAAGCTCAAGTACATCAGGATGATGAACAGCGTGGCCACGGCCAGGCCCAGGGTACCGCCTTCGGCCAGGCCGAGGTTCCAGCCAAAGTACATGCCAGAGATCACGTAGCCCACGCCTAAGCCCCACAGCATGAGGGGTCCAAGGGTGCGCGCCAGGGTAGGTTGATTCATAAGCTCAAGTCAGAATGAAGGAAGAGAGGAGGGAGGGGGCCGGGATTCCATTCACTGACGAGGAATTGGGGGCATAGGGAGATGTGAGAATTGGCAGAGGCAACCATTACGGCCACTCGAAGATAACGATTGATTCGGATCGGACAAGGGACGCGAGCCCCGCGTTTCACTTCGTTTGGGTTGGCTCACTCAGCGGTCGTCCCAGGCAGTTGGGGGAATGAGTTGGAATTTCGGAGTCATTTGTTCGTAGCTGAAAATGCTGGTGAACAAAGGTTGAGGGCGATCAAAAAGCATCAGGCGTACTTACACGTTCAACGTTTAACTTTTCACTTTGAACCGCGAACTTGAACATCACCCCATCCCCGGCACATTGCGGTACAGATCTGCCATCTGAATCTCAGCCCCCAAGCTTTGCAGGGGGATGGCCGCTGCCAAGCCGCTGATTTCGCGCATCTCCCAGACGTTTTCTTCCCGGCGAAAAAACACCGAGACGATGGGCTGGGCCTGATCGATGAGCAGGTACTCCCGAAAGCTGGGCAGGTGTCGGTAGAGCCGGAACTTTTCGCCCCGGGCGTAGGCTTCGGCGCTCTCAGCCAGCAACTCAGTGATCATCACCGGATTGTTGCTGGCCTCAGGGTCGTGCTCGCTGCTTTAG
>CAYVAP010000904.1:0-2031 GCA_964449365.1 uncultured Bacteroidia bacterium | reverse complement strand
GGTGGATACGCCTGGTATCTATCAGCTCATTGCCCAAAACCGCTGTGGCCAACAGCGCGACCAGGTGAGGGTGCGACCGGTACCCCTGCCAGACATGACGTTGCCCAACGACACGCTGCTGTGCCTGGGGCAGGTATTCAACCTGGACGTGGCCCGGCCGGAGGTCGATCAGTACCAATGGCAGGATGGTCGCAGCGGACCGAGCTATCAGGTGCGCCGCAGCGGCACCTATTGGGTGTGGGGCGAAAATGCCTGTGGGCGCGACACGGCCTTCCTGCGGGTGCAGGTCGATCCCTGCGATTGTGAGGTGTTTTTGCCCAGCGCCTTCACCCCCAACCAGGATGGGCTGAATGAGGGATTTGGTCCGCTGACGACCTGCGACGCTGAGTTCATCGACTTCCAGATCTTCAACCGCTGGGGGCAGCGCATCTACCGCGACGAGGCCGCCGCGGCCTGGAATGGAACCTACCAAGGGCGGCCCGCTCCCCTCGGCGTTTATACCTGGGTGCTACGCTATCGCTGGGACGCCAACGGCACGGCTCCGCAGCGTAGCCTCAAAGGGACGGTGACGCTGTTGCGGTGAGGAGGAGCATGATAAGAAGTTCAACATCACGGATACCTGCTATCCTCTCCGGCACTACATGATGGACAATGGAGGCCAACGGGGATTGCTACCACCACACCGAGCGGGTCAAGGCGCTCCATGAGGGGGTGGACATGCCAATGAGTTGATGGTTTCGATCTACAGGTAGCAACGCCTTCCTTCCTACAAAAGATATCGCCGTTGGTACAAAAGGGCTGATAAGACCGGGGAGAAATGAGCTGATTGGGGTCATCAATCACATTTAACCCATCTCAAAATGAAACATCTTCTCACTTTCTCTCTCGCGCTGCTCATGGCAATCAGCGCATCGGCCACCGTTTTGCGCGTCAACAACTCGGTGGGCAGCTCGGCTCCCTACACCGACCTGATCACGGCCCATGCCGTGGCGCAGCCGGGCGACACCATCTACGTCGAAGGCTCAAATACACCCTATGGCTCCCTGACCGTCACCAAGCGACTGGTCTTCATCGGGCCGGGCTACTTTTTGATGGAAAACCCCGGGACGCCCGCGAGCTTTGAGGCGGTGGTTAATGACTTCATCTTAGATGATGATGGAACCAATGACCCCACGCAGGGAGCGGCTGGAACGGAAATCCGAGGACTGAGCTTCACACAATTTAGTGGATCAAGACCTAGTATTTCTGTCAATGACGTGTTGATCACTCAGTGCATTTTTAATACCGACATTTTTATTAGTAACGACGTCGCCAATACCACCGTGATTCAAAATTATTTCAAGGGTTCGGCCTTAGGTTTTTTTAGCGGTAATCCTGGGTTTAACCAGCTCACCTTTGCCAACAACATCGTCAACAGTACTTTTCGCGTCCCTGACAACTCCTCCGGCGTCATCTTTCATAACCTCTTCCGCAGTTGGGTGAACGTCGAGTCCTTCAATGGCGAATTTCGCAGCAACATCTGCACCTCGGCCAGCACTGCTAATGTAGTGGTCTCTACCATAGGCGCAGGCAACACCTCTCACAATACCGCTGCCGCTGGGCAGTTTGGGAATACCAATGGCAACAATACGGCATCAGCCACCATGCTCTTCGTCGGCCCTGCTGGCAACAGCACCGACGGGGAGTACCAACTGCTGCCCACCGCCACCCAAGCCAAGGGCAACGCCCACGACGGCACCGACCGGGGGCCATTTGGGGGCATGCTGCCTTACGTACTCTCAGGCCAGCCGGGCATTCCGAAAATTCTTGAGGTGAGAACCAACACCAGCCCCACCTTCCCGGACGTTCCCCTGAACGTAACCATCCGCGCTACGTCGGGCAACTGATTGCGTTTTCGCCCCCTGACGGTAGGGGCGCCTCGCAGGTGCGCCATCCGGTACCCAAGGGCGAACCTGTGGGTCGCCCCTACCCAGGGAATTTTTCACCCATTTCATCCTCATCAACATGAAATACTTCCTTCCTTTTCTCCTG
>CAYVAP010000903.1:0-2034 GCA_964449365.1 uncultured Bacteroidia bacterium | reverse complement strand
CTCGGGAATCACCAACTGATCGTCGAGCTCATCCAGCGTGGCAATGGCCTGGTCGAGCAGGGCTTGCAGGTCCGCCAGGACCTGGGCCTGCGGATCAAATACCGGCTGGGAGATGCCTTCGGTGGCGGCCTCCCGGTAGGGCACGTCGCCAAACAGCGAGGCCATGGTGCCGATGGTGTGGGCCTCCATGATCCAGGTGATGGCCAGCAACTGAGGGTTGTTCTCGGCCTTGGCCTGCATGGTTCGCAACTGAGAAAGGGTGCTCTGATAGGCCCGGTTCCAGGTGCTGTTGCTCTCCGCGGTGGTGATGTTGTAGCGGTCCAGGCTCAGGTATGAGCTTTGAAAGCCGATCAACTGCCGGGTCCACAGCCCCGAAATGCGCTGCAGATGCCCGACCTGCACCTGGATGTTGCCCAACTGGGCCCCGGTCAGGAAGCCCCGAGCCTCGATCGCCTCGGTGGTGATGTCGTTGGGATTGTCGTTGATCCCTTCGTTGAGGGATTCGCAGCCGCCGGCCATCCAGCAGCAAGCGAGCAAGAAGAGTAGTTTTTTCATGTCGATATAGGTTCATACCCAGCTTGCCTCCCCCGGGGAACGTCCAGCCCTCGGGGGAGGCACAGGCTCAGTAAGTGATGTTCAGGTTGACTAAAAACGACCGGGTGGTGGGGTTGGTGAAGTAGTCGATGCCAAAGCCGTTGCCTACCCCAAACTGGTTCACCTCGGGATCTACCCCTACCAGGGAAGTCCAGAGGAAGAGGTTACGGCCCGTCACGCCCAGGCTCACGCTCTGCAACTTGGTTCGCTCCTGAAAACCAGGGGTATTCAGCGTGTAGGACAGCGACACCTCGCGCAGGCGGGTCCAGGTGGCCTCGCCGACGGAGAACTCGTTGATCACGCTGCTCAGAAAGCCGCCCCCCACGGTGGTGTACCAGGCCTCGTCGAGCAGGACGGGCCCCGCGCCAAAGTCAGCCAGGTTGCCACGCACCGTCTCACCGATGTAGAACACATCGCCGTTGATGTTTCTGACGTTTTGATCCAGGGTCACGGCGTTGCCCACGTCGGCGTGGGTACCAAAGCGGTAGAGCACAAAGCGGGTCCGCTCGGCGAAATCACCCCCCTGAGAGTGGTCAAACAGCACGTTCAAAGCCACCCCTTTGTAACTGGCCCGCAGGCCGCCACCCAGGCGCCAGTCAGGGTTGGGGTCGCCGATCACCCCTTGCTCGCGGTTGAGCTGCGGAAAGCCATTTTCATCCAAAATCAGCTGACCTTGCTCATCGCGGCGCGCCCGGGTGCCCCATAGCACCCCCAGCGACTGCCCCTCTACCGCCCGGGAGCTGATGGCTCCGCCCGTCAAGGAGATGGAGCTGGCCCCACGCAGGCTGGTAACGGTGTTTTCGTTGCGGCTAAAGTTGCCGTACAGTTCGAAGTTCCAGTCGTCGTTGCGGAAAAAGTTGTACCTAAGGTCGGCCTCTACCCCTCGGTTTTCCATGGTGCCGATGTTGGTGTACTCACTCAGGAAGCCCGAAGAAGGCGCCGCGTTGATCTCGTAGAGCAGGTCGTCGATTTCATTTTGATAAACCGTGGCCGAGAGCGAAAGCCGGTCAGCAAAAAACCGCAGGTCCAGCCCTAGCTCCACTTCAGTCTTGATCTCGGGCCTCAGGTTGGCGTTGCCCTTATCGTCGTCCACCCGAAAGCCTCCGCCGAAGAGCGACACATCCAGCGGATCGCTAAAGGTGCTGTAAGAAAAGCCCCCCTCGGCCAGGGTCTGAAAGCGGTGGGCGGCGGCATCTACCCCTACCTGTCCCCAGGCCGCCCGGAACTTCCCGAACGACAGCCAGTTGGTCCGCAGGACGTCAGAGAACTGCCAGGCCAAGTCCACCGCTGGGTAGTAAAAGCGACCGCTCAGGGTCGAGGAGGCCTCCAAGGTATTGCTGATGTTCAAAAACACCTGATCAGCCCAATCCAGGGTAATGATGCCGTAGCCGCGGTTGGAGCGGCGAAAACGGCGATTGGGGCGAAAGGAGGGGTTTGGGT
>CAYVAP010000902.1:0-2036 GCA_964449365.1 uncultured Bacteroidia bacterium | reverse complement strand
CTCTCTGTGCCTGAGACTTACCAGCGCCTCATGACCCTGCTCGATAGTGTGAAGGAAATAGGGGTGACCGGTCGTCGCCAAACCCGCATCCTTGACCCTGGGTTTCGCATACGGCTGGCCAACACGTTTCCCTATGATTTCACCTTGCCCCTGCGCCTGGACTATCGAGATACCGCCCGCCAGTATCAAGACTTCGAATACATCTACGTGCGCTTCAACAGCAGCTACCTCGACTTCTCGGTCAATCGCCTGCACAGCACGGTCAACAGCCAGGGCAATTTTGGCTGGAATGACTTCATCTTCAACCAGCAGGGACAAGGAGTACGCTTTCAGGGCCAAAGCAACGTGCTCTTCGAAGGCGGCTTTTTGCTGGGTCTCAGCCCCGGTCAGGTCTACGACCGCACCCGCAACACCATCGGTCGCGACAATGACTTTTTTATCATCGACCCCCTCGCGCGGGGCCAACGCAGCACGGCGGCCTTCGAGGCCCACGCCCGCTACTCCGACGAGGGTGCCCCCGGCAACTTCGGCCTGGAGGTCGAGCAGAGTACCTATGCCTTTGATCGAGCGGGCTGGCAAAACTTCGTGCTGATGCGCTACATCGTACACAATCCCACCGGCGATACTGCCACCGATCTTTACGGCGGGCTATTTGCGGACTGGGACATCGCGCCTCAACTGGAGCCCGGGCAGGGCAGCTTGTTTTACAATGCCTGTAGCTACGACTCGATCGAGCGCATGGTCTTTGCCTACGACGTGAGTGGCTCTGATGACAATTACTACGGCATGGCTTTGCTCAGTGCGCAGCCTATGCGCGCCTACGCGCTGGGGCGGGAAGATAGCAACTTCATCTTTTCTTCGGCAGGCAAATATCAGGCCCTCAGCAACGTACCCACCCCCACCACGGCGGCTGAGGGCATCAGCGATGGTGGAGGCGACATCATGCACTTCCTCTCGGGCGGGCCGATCAGCATCCCGCCGGGCCAAAGCGACACCCTGGTATTTGCGCTGCTGGCCGATGGCAGCTTTACGGGGCTCACTCTGCATCGGGCCGAGGCTATACGTGCTTATCGCTGCGAAATTTTGGGACAAGGGCCCCGAGCGGCCTTTACCGTTTCTGATCCGCTGCCTCAGGTGGGAGATACCCTGCGCTTTAGCGATCAAAATGCCAGCGGGCAAAGCTGGACCTGGCACTTTGGCGATGGGGCCATTGCCACCGGAGCGGAGGCCACTCATGTCTACGCGCAGCCAGGGCGCTACGAGGTACGCTTGGCCGTAGACGATGGCTACTGCCAAGCTACCCTCAGCCAAGAGGTCGAGGTGCAGGCCCTCACTGGCTGGACCCACGTACAGACCGAGCGGCTGCGCCTCTACCCCAACCCTACTCACGGTCAGGTTGCGATCAGGGGCGAATTGTCCAGCGGGCCCATTGGGGTCCAAGTGATCGACGCGGCAGGGCGCATGATGGTGCAAGATGCCATTTTCCATCCGGGAGGAGCGTTTTCGTACCTACAATCTGCGAAGAACTGGTCTCCAGGCTGGTACCAAATCATCATTCGAGGCCAAGAATTTCAGCAAACATTACGCCTGATCCTGCGAGAGAATCCGTAACTTCGTAGCGAGATTTTCGAAATTTGCTGCTACCTCGCTACTACACGCTGTAACGCTATTTTTGACGCAAGCGCTTTAAAACATCTCATTGAGATAACAGTAAGGTTATTCTTGCGTCGATCTTTCATCACGTGATCAATCCCTCTGGCATCAGACTTTCATACGCCTTCTGATGTCGTGTAGATTTTCTTGCACATGAATTCCCACCTCGAACTCGTTTCTAGCAGCAATATGAATCAAGCGCTGTACGACATGATCGGCAAAGGGTACGACCGTACCCGCAAAGCCGATCCTCAGGTAACCGAGCGACTGCTCTATCACCTACAACCTCAACCCGGGCGGGCCTATTTGGACGTGGGCTGTGGCACAGGCAACTATACCGCTGCGATCGCCGGGCAACAGTTGCAAGTCACTGGCCTGGACCC
>CAYVAP010000901.1:0-2038 GCA_964449365.1 uncultured Bacteroidia bacterium | reverse complement strand
TCTTCGAAGGGCAAGTGGTATTGGTGTGGGCAGTGTTGCTGTTGACGGGGGCGCTGCTGTTCTTCTCCGACCGCTACCACAGCCAGGATGGTCCGGTTACCTTTGGCAAGGCCCTGATGGTGGGCATTGCGCAAGCCATCGCCATTTTGCCGGGGATCTCCCGCTCGGGGTCTACCATTTCGACGGCCTTGTTGCTGGGCATCGACCGCTCACGTGCGGCGCGATTTTCCTTCCTGATGGTCTTGCCGCCTATCATCGGAGCTACCCTTCTGAAAGGCAAGGACTACCTCGACGCCGACGAAGCCCTCAACGCGGCGGTTCCCGTGGTCGATGCTGCGGTGGGCACCACCGAGGTAGGCACGGGCGCATTGGTAGCTGGCTTTCTCTCTGCCTTCATCGCTGGCCTATTGGCCTGCCAGTGGATGATCGCCCTGGTCAAGCGCAGCAAGCTCGACTACTTTGCGATCTATTGCTTTGTAGCAGGCACGATCGCCATCGTGGCGGGATTGCTGGTTTGAAGGGGGGGGGGAAGTTGAAAGTTAAAAGTGGAAAGGGGAAAGTTGCTGACCATTCCGCTTTCGAGGGCTGGGTTCTGTGGCTCTTTTCACCTCTGTAGCCCCCTGCAGGGGGCATTTAGACCGGGTTGAGCGAAGCTCAATCGAAAGAGAGAGCCCCCTGGAGGGGGACACAGGGGGTGAGTGCAACCTTCCACTCGCAACTTTCCACTCACAACTACCTACAGCGCGCCGGTTCTGCCTCCATCCACCGGCAGGTTGATGCCGTTGATATAACTAGCGGCGGGTGAGGCCAGAAATGCCACCGCATGGGCTACCTCGGCTGGTTCGGCGATGCGCCGGGCGGGGATTTGCCCTTTGAGTTGTTCGGTCATCTCGTCTATACTGATGCCTCGGTCTGCCGCCCATTCTATGATCAGGTCGCGTAGGCGTCCCGTGTCGGTCATGCCGGGCAGCACGTTGTTGACGGTGATGCCGTACGAAGCCACCTCGTTGGCCCAGGTTTTGGCCCAGGCGGCCACTGCGCCACGGATGGTATTGGAGACGCCCAGCCCGGAGAGGGGAATCTTGACCGAGGTGGAAATGATATTGATGATGCGCCCATAGCCTGCGGCCTGCATACCGGGTAGCAGGGCCTGGGCCAGGTGCTGGTTGCAGGCCAGATGCATGTAGTAAGCTTTCAGAAACGCTTCGACCTGGGCCTCGGTGATAGGTCCACCGGGAGGGCCGCCGGTGTTGTTCACGAGGATGTGATACCTCCGGTCGGTCTGCTCCAAGTGGTCTTCGATGGTTTGGCGCAAGGCTTGAGGGGCCGAAAAATCTGCCACCAGATAGTCATGATCCTGATCAGCGTATAGCTTGGGCAGCGCCCCTGCGGCGGCAGCCAGGCTTTTGGGATTGCGGGCCAGCAAGGTTACCTCTGCCCCAAGGTCTGCCAGTTCGATGGCGCTGGCTAGCCCGATGCCTTGGGAGGAGCCGCCCACTAGGGCACGCTTGGATCGGAGAGAAAGGTTCATATTGGGCGCTTGGTGTCATTCGTAGGTAAACTAGTGCCTTCGGAATTAAGTGATTACCCATTCGAAATTCGCATAGAATCTTGATTAGCAGCACTTTCAATTACGAATTACTGATTACGAATTTCGAATGCGAAACACTAGTCGCTAGATGCGGCCACCGAGTGAGCCAATGTGAAAGGGCAAACCGCCGTGCTTGGCGACCGCATCCCGCATTCCGATGACCGTTCATATCGGTGAGTCAGGAGGAGATGGCCTGGCGATGCAAGAAGGAAGCGCGAGAAAAGCCGCTTCAGGTCATCAGCATGCGCCGATCCTATCGGAAAATAGCTATCTTTGGCTAATTAGCTATTCCCCATTTCAACTCCAAACCCCTAAATCTTCCTCAGTCATGCTTGATCGTTTACGCGCATTTTTTGGCCGTATCCTGGGGGGCGGCTCTTCGGCACCACTGATCGAAGATGCTTCGGACCTGGGCGATGAAAACCTCCGCACGGTGCCCACAGACAC
>CAYVAP010000900.1:0-2041 GCA_964449365.1 uncultured Bacteroidia bacterium | reverse complement strand
TAATTTTCATTTTTCTGGGCCTTTCTGGTTTTTTATTTCCATATGGCCTAACGTCACGCTACCCGCTGTCCCGCGAAGCGGGATAGGTGGGTAGCGATTGTTAGGCTACGTGGTTTTTAGGGTTCATCACTTTCCGCTACTAATGTTCTTTCTACTTCTTGAGTTGTGACATTTAAGTAAAAAATGATGGTTTTGCATCCAACTGTTTTTCTTTTCCTGCAATTCATGTTGATGTCATAACGCAAGAGAAGCCAACCATATGTTTCATTTAGAAACGTATTAACTGTCTCCCCGGCCATCTTCTCAACCTCCTTTTTACTCAATCCTTGAAAACAGTCATAATTTCTGTTGAAAAGCCTTTCAAGCTGTTCGCTGGGCAGATAAATGTTCTCCGCAGCATCATATTTCCAATGAGCCGTGTCCTGAAACATCGCATAAAGCTCCCTACACGCTGGTTCTGGATGCCTTGTTAAGGGGTGGATGGCGCAGGCGGTCATTGCCCCCAACAGGATGATGAATCCTAGCCACCTCATTTGATCAGCGTTTTCGTGGTGGAGAATCCATGCATGCTGAGTCGAAGCATATACATGCCCGATGGTAAGCCTAACGCTGGCAACTGGGTATGATGCTCCTGTGAGGTGGCAATACCTGAGGTGCGCCATACCAATTGCCCCATTTGGTTAAATAGCGAAAGTTGATACTCACCTGGATGGGACGGGTAAATAACGACCTGTGTCTGCTCACTAATGGGGTTGGGGAACACGGCCAGGCTGAATGGTGCCTCAATCGCTCTCTCAAGGGAAGTAATCCCACTACAATCAACCGTAAAATCCTGGTTGATTACCGGAGGACAGCCTGATTTGGGGGTGGCAATGCTGTCCATGATCCACAGTCCGCCCGCTATGTCGTCAGGATGGAGGGCGCGTAAATATTCTCCAGAGTCGAGAAACGCATACATCACTTTATCATCCAACAAGGCGTGACGTAACAGATGGGCATGTCCCAATTCGTGCAGGATGGTGGAATAAAAGTCAAATTGACTACTTCCCGGAGGAGTCGTTCCCATCAAAAACGTCCAGGGAAGCTGCTTGTTAACAGCGATGTCTGTTTCAAACACATGCCGGTAAGCCCTCCCATTTTCAAAACAATCATTTGCAAACAGGCGGGTTAGGATGAGTGTACCCGCGTCTAGGTCGTTTTCAGTAGAATCAGAGAAAAAAATCAGATTGTAACCATCAGAAAAAAGGGTGTCCTCTGGCCGAAGTTCTTCAGACAATTCCCAGTCTATTCCAGTTGCGCATTGCCATCTCAATAGCGTCTCTCGCACAATATCTGCCGTATCTGAATTCAGGCCAATCTGATCATTGAGGTAAAAGTTAAACCGATTATCCCCATCAATGTCGGATAAGGTGTATAGATACGATTCGTTTGATGTATCGCGGCGGTTATTGACGGCATATCTCACCAGCACAATGGGAGGTGAGGAAATGGTATCCCCAGCAAAGGTAACGATCCGAACATTCCCAGACCCGGCTACGCCACCATCCAAGGCACTTCGCGAGAATACATGCACCTTGATCAGGGTATCGGTCCAAACCATATCGGCCAGGGCAGCCTCGGTGTAATTGAACAATCCCTCATTGGCATCGGTGAAAAAGAAGAAGCCAGTAGTATTGCCAAAACCTTCGCCCTCAATGTACAAGGTGTCGAAAGTCCCGGCGGTGAGAATCGTAGGATACACCGAGTCGATTCGGACGGCTCCACTGGCTGCGTAGGCCACCGTATCCACCGCCCACACAAAGGGAAACTGCACATAGGTTCCGCTGGCATCGTCATAATAATATGACTCTCCATCCATAAGCGACTGCTCAAATAGCGCCTCAATGGCAGGATTGAGGTTCGTAACGTCCACTCGCACCTTGACCACATCCTCAGCCCAGGCATCTACCTCACCCAGGTTAAGCGGTGGGTCGGCTGCATCAATGTCAATTTCCAGAACATTGGTTCCGTAATCGGTCAAGGCAAAGCTGTAATCGGTGCT
>CAYVAP010000899.1:0-2045 GCA_964449365.1 uncultured Bacteroidia bacterium | reverse complement strand
GTTTTTGTTGGGAGAAAGGATTCGGTAAAGTCCGCAGGGAGGTAGCCCTCGCTGATCTGGCCTCAAGCCACTCTCTGTCGGTGGAAGGCGATCACGTCGTTGAGAATGCCGTCGAGGTCGTATTCCAATTCGAAGTCGAGGGTGGTCTGGAGCTTGGTGATGTCGGCGGTGCGGCGGTTCATATCTTCGTAGCCGGAGCCGTAGACTTCCTCATAGCTTTTGTGTACGACCTTGGACTGGCTGCCACACTTGTCGATGATCTTTTGAGCCAATTGGTTCATGGTGATCTCGAAGGGGTTGCCCACGTTGAACTCCTGGCCGACGCCTTTGCCGGTAAACATCAGTTGGGTGACGGCCCGCAGGGCATCCTTGACATGCATAAAGGAACGGCGCTGCTCACCTGTGCCAAAGACGACCACGTCTTCTCCTGTCAAGGCGCGCTTGACGAAGTTGGGGATCACCATGCCGTAGTTGGAGAGCTGACGCGGCCCCACGGTGTTGAAAAAGCGCGCAATCACCACTTCGGTGCCGTGCTCTTTGTGGTACGCAAAGGCCAAAAACTCATCCATGGCCTTGGTATTGGCGTAGGCCCAACGGTGGTTGCGGGTCGAGCCCTCGACGCGGTAATCGGTCTCGGCCAATTTGCGCTTGCCGCTGGTATCGAGCAGGTCCAAACTCTTACCGTAAATCTCGGAGGTGGAGGCAATGAGAATTCGCTTTTGGAAATGATTGGCGGATTCTAGCATCAGATCGGCCCCCCGAATGTTGTCCAGCACCGTTTTGACGGGGTTGTCCATGATGTACTTGACCCCGACGGGGGCGGCCATATGATAGGCGTGATCGCACCATTCCATCAGTTCTTCTACCACGGGGCGTTTGGTCACGCTCTCTTCGACAAATTCGAAGTGGGGATTGGTTGCAAAACGCTCTACATTTTCGAGCCGCCCGGTCGATAGATTGTCCAGCACTTTGACGTGGTGGCCCTCAGAGAGGAGATAGTCGGTAAGATTGGACCCGATGAAGCCGGCACCGCCGGTAACCAAGATGTTCATGTGTACAAGGGATGTTAGATGTCTGGAGGGGAGTTCGGAGTTCGGATTTGGTACGGAGTGAGGTTACGAGAAATCTTCATACTCTTTCTGACGACAGCGCAGCGGTCTCGCTTCTCATAGCGCAGCGATCTCGCTTCTCACAGCGCAGCGATCTCACTTCTCGCAGCGCAGCGGTCTTTCCCAGGCAAATTACACAAAAAATCCAGTCCCCGAGGACTTCCTGCGGGGTAAATCTGACACCCGCGTGAAGCACTGGTACTGGAGTCTGGGAGGGAGTTGATCGTTCGGTGTGCAGTGGAGGGTCAGAGCAGAGAATTATCAACCACGAACCCCGAACTAAGAACCACTTAGTCGCGCCGACGGCCTCTTCTGTCTCCGCCACCACGTGGACTGCGTTCTTCGCGCTCTTCGTAGCCTTCGGGCTTGGGAGTCAATACTTTGTGGCTCAGGCGCCACTTGCCGGATTTGGGATCGACGCCGATCAGTTTGATGGGCACCTCATCGCCGACCTTGAAGATACCTTCCATGCTACGAAGGCGCTCCCAAGAAATTTCAGAGATGTGCAGCAGCCCCTCTTTGCCAGGCAAGAACTCCACAAACGCACCGTAATCGGTGATGGTTTTGACCGTACCCCTGTACACTTCGCCTACTTCGGGTCCCTGGATGAGCTTGCGAATGTGCTGCGCAGCCAGTTCCATGGCTTCGGCGTTATCACCGCTGATCGTGGCCATGCCTACGTTGCTTTCGCCTTCTTCCAAGGCAATGCTGGTACCAGAAATCTTTTGAATTTCTTGGATAATCTTACCTCCCGGACCGATTATCATACCAAAAGATTCGTGGGGAATCTCCATAGCGAAGAAGCGTGGCGCGTAGCGGTGCAACTCCTGACGTGGCTCGGAGATCGTCTTGAGCATCTCATCGAGAATCTGTAGGCGGCCCCGCTTGGATTGCTCCAGCGCTTGCTCGATGATTTGGTAAGAAAGCCCGCGAATC
>CAYVAP010000898.1:0-2051 GCA_964449365.1 uncultured Bacteroidia bacterium | reverse complement strand
TGCTGCCCGCCTCGATGGGAACGAGATACAGGTCGCGGCGAATCACCCGGTAAGACTTGGTGGGGCGCAGGTTTAGGGTATCGCTCACCGAATAGTAGCCAGGCTTGACGGCGTACAATTGATATGACTCCCCAAAATGCACCAAGAGGTCATAGTCGATGGAGTCGAGCGGTAATTCGTGCAGCAAGTGCAGGGAGTCAGCTTCCCGCTCGATGCGCGCTACTATCAGGGTGCTTTGTGGGATAGGCTGCCGGGTCTTGCGGTTGTAGATGCGCCCCTGTATGCGGGCCAGGCGCTGCTCGGTCAGGTCTGCGGGGATGCGCACCTGATACAGATCAAAGTCGCCGCCCACGCTATCTTGCGCCGAAAGATAGGCGCGTCGCGGTTGCTGGCGCAGAGGGCGATAGTACCACTCATCGGCTAGCCCGTTGATACCGGGGCCCAGGTTGGCGGGATGGCTCCAGTGCGTCCAGGCATCGCCCAGCGAGGCACAGCGGTAAATGTCCAGCCCTCCGTAGCCGGGTTGTCCGTTGCTGGCAAAGTAGAGCTGCCGCGTTTCGGAATCCAGGTAGGGAGTCATTTCATCGCCAAAGCTATTGACCTTGGCCCCGAGGTTTTTGGGCTTGCTCCACCCCGAGCCTCGGCGCTCGCTCACCCATAGATCCCGATGACCAAAGCCGCCGGGAAGCTCTGCCGCAAACAGCAGGTAGCTCCGATCATCCGGCACAAACCAGGTAATCGGATGCCGCTGAGGAGGTAGCTCGGGCAAGTCCAGGGGGTCAGTAGCCGTCCATGCGCTGTCTGCGATTTGTTGCAGCGGAAAAAGCTGGTCGGCCTGCCCTGATGAGTGGGTCGCCAGCAAGGCGGTGTCGGCCATCAGGTCTAGCTGGATCAACGCCTGTCGATCTGCGGGGGGAAGCCCTGTGACGGGCAGGGGTAGCCCCAAGCGTCCATTTTCTACCCGGCTGAGCACCAACTCCGTGGCCCGCAAATGCGAGGAGGTATCAGCTCTTGCAAAAAAAAGGCGCTGCCCTCGCTCGCTGCGCATCGGGGTGATTTCGTCGTAGAATGGCTGGCAAATGGGCGTGTCGAGGGGAAAGCGCTCAGCTTGCACGTGCATATCATCCACCAGGAGACGCTCCAGGGGAGGATGCTCGATTCGATAGTACGCTACCTGTACGGCCATGCGCCCGCTCAGGCAAAACCCCTGGTACACGCCCTGTAGGGGCGGAAAATCCAGCTTGAGTGCTTCCCGGCCATTGACTTCGACGTAGAGCACGTAGCGTTGCTTACGCAGACGGATCACGTTCTCCTTGCCTGCCTTTTTGAGTTTGCGGCTGCGGGTCCAGCCGCGCAGGGTGTGCACCTTGCCGTCTGCTACCGCATCCACCGCTAGATAACCATCGGGACGAATGCGCAGTACGTAGTAATCGTCGCGCGAGCGGGTGCTGCTCCAAATCAGACCCAACTCGCCACTAGGCGTGTGGGGGGCAAAGGTGAGGCTGGTTTCGATGACAAAATTGCTTCGAATGGAGAGGTATTGCTCTAGCAAGAAAAACAAGGTGCCGGTGGGGCGGGCTTGCTGGAGGAACAAGCTGCCATTGCGAACCTTGGCCCGGCTGCTGTCGAGCTGCGTCCAGTACGGGTGATACTGGGTAAACTCATCGTGAAGCAGCACCTTGTCGTCGTCTTGGGCCGGTAGGGCAAGGCCCAGCCCGAGCATAAAGAGAAGAAAACCAATCGATCGCATGGGGAGAGCAAGTTTGAGGCTTGATCGTTGACCTTCAAACTAGCGATTTTCTGCTGAATATTCCTGCTCGCGAGCGAGGCGAGGTAGATGAATAGCTGCCATTAGGGTGGCTAGAATCCGCACCTGAGGGGTGATATCGTCGAGGCTCAAGAGGTTTTCGATTTCGAGCCACTTGCGGTCTTCGGGTAAATAGAAAAATGTCGTGAGTGGCACCGAGGTTTCTCCGGCGGGAAGGTGCATGACTTGTTGGAGGGTGCAGCGCGCGGGCTTTCCGGGGCTGGCTGCCCGAAACTCCCCTAGC
>CAYVAP010000897.1:0-2055 GCA_964449365.1 uncultured Bacteroidia bacterium | reverse complement strand
GCACTTTGGTCAGCCCCCCACATATTGGCTCACTCAGTGGCCGCCCAAGCGGCTAAATTTACTTCCAATTACGAATTCCTGATTACGAATTTCGAATGCGAAGCACTAGCCATGACCTACCGGGTCGCCTTTCAACTTTTCACGCCAGTACTTTTAGCAAGTGTCCATCATTCACAATCCTGTGCTGAGCGAAGCCCAAGCATCTGATCAGCCCTGCTGATCACGAATTTCGAATGCGAAGCGCTAGCCAAATACCCCGTTCATAAACAGGATCAAGCCGACCAAGGCTGCCGGGAAAGCCACCCACAGGCCATAGGCCTTGATGCGGCCACTGGTAGCGGGTTCCACGTCGGTGGGATCGGGGGCTTTGCCGCTGTACAGTTGAATGATACCTACCTTGTAGGCGTTGAAAAGCAGCAGCAGCCCCGGCAGGGTGATGAGCACCAGCAGGGTGGCCACGGCCAGGCCAAAGGCCACCGAGATGGCCATGGGGATGAGAAACTGCGCTTGCAGGCTCTTCTCCAGGATCAGCGGGGCCAGGCCCGCAATGGTGGTGATGGAGGTCAGGAAGATAGGGCGAAAGCGCGAAAGGCTGGCTTCCCACAATGCCTCGCGGAAGGGCTTACCCTCACGGATGGTATTGTTGTGCTGGCTCACCAGCACCAGGGCGTCATTGACCATGATGCCGATCAGGGCCAGTACGCCCAGGCCCGAGAGGATGAAGCTGAAGGGCTTGCCCAGCACCCAGTGGCCAAAGATCACGCCGATCAAGCCAAAGGGAATCAGCGATAGCACCGCCATGGTCTGGCTGAAAGAGCGGAAGGTCAGAATGATAATGGTCACCAGCAGGATCAGCACGATAGGGCCTGCTACTTGCAGCGAAGCTTGGGTTTTGGCATTCTCCCGTACTTGCCCTTCGAAGCCAAAATCTACCGAGGGATAGCGCGCCAGAATGGGTGGAATCATTGGTCGAGACATCTGCGCTGGCTACGTCTGCTTCTACCCGGATTTCGCGTTTGCCCTCCAGGTGATTGATGGCGATGACGCCACGGGTGGGCTCCAATTTGGCGATTTCCCGCAGGGGGTAGGCCTCGCCATTTTGGGTGCGGATGCGCATATTTTCGAGGTCGCCGATGGTCATCCGGTCGCTCTCGGCGTAGCGTACCCAGACTTTGACTTCGTCTTCGCCGCGCTGTAGGCGCTGCACTTCGGCCCCAAAAAAGCCGCTGCGCACCTGTCCCACCACTTGCTGCAGGTTGAGTCCCAGCAAGCGAGCCTTTTCCTTGAGGGTGATGTTCAGCTCGCGTAGCCCTTCCTGGTCCGTGTCTTCGATGTTGCGCAGCTCCGAAAACTCCGAGAGGCTATCCTTGAGCGCCTCTACCGCCAGGTCGAGCTGATCTAGGTCGTTGCTAAACAAGGCAATGGATACCGCCTTGCCAAAGGGATTTTGCAACTGATAGGTAACCGCGTCGGCCCCGTAGATCACGCCTGCTTCCTTTTTGATGGAGTCAGCAATGGCCAGCGATGACTTTTGATTGGGGTACTCCTGTCGAGTTTCGCTGTCGAGCAGATTGATCAGCAGCGACCCTTCGAAGGCATTGTTGGGCCCCATGTTTTGGTTGATGATTTGCACCACGTCCTTGCCGTCGGGGCGGCGCGCCTTCATGCGTTCGTTGACCCGCCAGGTGGCCTCCTCGATGTGGTTGAGCCAGTAGCGGGTTTTCTCCTCGGGCGTACCGGCTGGCATGGTTACGTTGACGGTCAAGTAGTCGCCTTCCACCACCGGGAAGATGGTGGTCTTGACGAAGCCACCCCCGATGAGGCCAAAGGCGATGGCCAAAAAAGCAATCGGCAGGGCCGCCGCCAGGAGCGGGTATTTGAAGATCAGGCGCAGGTTGGGCGCGTAGAGCTTGTCGCGCATCCAGTCCATGATCTCGGAGAGGTTTTCTTGGATGCGGGTAAAAACGGTAGGCTGCTTCTGCTCGCCTCGCTCGAGCGCCTTGGAGTGGGCAATGTGCCCCGGCAGGATGAGCGCCCCTTCGATCAGCGAAAAGC
>CAYVAP010000896.1:0-2059 GCA_964449365.1 uncultured Bacteroidia bacterium | reverse complement strand
TGCATCGATGCGCAGGGATGTAGCCATTTTTACCGCTCCATGGCGGCCAATCCTGAGCTGAGCCATGATGAGTTGCTCTTTTCGGTCTACGACCTCGAAGGTAGCGGCCTGGAGTTGGAGCCAGCGCAAGTGGTGATGGCGGTTACCAGCCGGTATGGGCAAGGTGGGCATGAGATGGGAGGCTCCGCGGCTTATGTCCAGAATGCCTTCGGATGGTACTGCATGAGCCGCTATCTGTCCGTTTCGCCGACCAAGCAGCCTGATCGTCCGGTTCAGATACGGCTCTACCACGACAATACGGACTTGGCAGACCTGACCCAGCACATCGAAAACCCTCAAGGATTTGGCCCAGATCGCGTGGTGTACTTTGCGATGCGCGATTGGGAGCAGATGGACCCCAATTACGGGCACACTCAGGTGAGCCAAAACGACTACCGCGAATGGCTGCCGGGCGAGTCGGCCTCGCAAGATCGGTGGGTACCGATCTTTGATCCCAGCTACTACGTGGCCACGCTGGAGGTAAACCAGCTAGGTGCTTTTGGGGCGGGTAGTGGAGCCGACGGGGGGGGCTTTGGGGCTACCTACCCGGTGGCGCTTCGCCCGTTTGTGGGATGGCAAGTTCGCAGTCGCAACTATCTGAAAGTCAACGTTCCACGTGAGTTTCAGACCGCATCGCTCATCCTTTACGCCTCGCGCGATGGCCGCAGCTACGAGGCGGTGCAGACCGCAGACGCCCGAGGGCTGGCTACCATTCCTCAAGAGTATGAGTTGTACGATGAGGCGCCTACCGAAGGGTATACCTCTTACTATGTGGGCATGGCGCATGAAAATGGCATGGTCATCAGTTCTGATACCATCCGGGTGGAATTTCGGCCGGCACGGCTGGTCTCGACGTATCCCAATCCGACCGATGGCATCATCTTCGTGCAAACGGACGCCCCCACGGGCACCTTGGTAGAGCTACAAATTCTGGATGCCAACAAGCGCAGCCTCCTGGCGTGGACCTGGGAGCAAATCTCTGGGCAGCCGCTCAAGGCCAACCTCAGTAGCCTTCCATCTGGCATTTTCTTCTATCGGGTTACCTACGAGGGACAATCTTACTGGGGTAAGTTGATTCGAACTTTCTGAAGAAACTAACGCCTGAAAAGGTGGCAACTATCGAAAGATTCTTACATCAATGTGCGCCCACCTCAACGTCATCGAATAAGGCTCCGTCTGCCTTTTGTCCTGTTTTTCATTCGAAGTTACCTCAGGTATTACGTTACCTGGGGGCTTTCTTTTGGGTTATTGTAGTAGATTTGTACGCGATCAGACGGCAATTTCTGTAACTTGCCTACGCGACTAACCCTGGTGATATGTACTTTTTTTTACGTACTGCTTCTAATACCATTGAGAGGCTTTTTGGTGATTGTCCCTTAGGCCATGGTCTCAGATCAGCTTCTCGACCGTTTCTGCTGTTGGCCACTGTGCTGAGCTTGGGCTTGTTGTTTCCTCAGCAGGCAGAAGCGTCTCACATCGCCGCTTCTGAAATGGTTTATCATTGTATTGACAGCAATCGATATGTCGTCCGCGTAACGGTGTACGTAGACTGTGCTGCGGGTCTGGTTTTGCAGCCTACCCAGCAGATCTACTGGGGGTCTGATTCCTGTGGCATAGCTACTCAGGTAGACTCGCTGCCCCTCCTCTCAGTTGTGGAGGTGACCACGGTGTGCCCCACGGCTACGCAGGCCACTACCTGCCAAAGCCCCTTTGGGATCTTTCTGGGCATCGAGGAGTATGTGTACGAAGATACGCTCACGCTGCCTCAGGCTTGCCCTGACTGGACTTTTGGCTGGGCCCTGGCCGCTCGAAATCCCAACACCACCAACCTCGATGTCAACCTCAGCACCAATATCTACATCGAGACGACCCTGGACAATACCGATATCGTCTGCAACTCCTCGCCAGTATTCGAAGACATTCCGCTGATCTACACCTGCGAAGATCAGCCGTTTTGCATCAACCTCGGCGGCTATGACCCCGACAACGATTCGCGGGCCTACGAATTGGTAGACCCGCG
>CAYVAP010000895.1:0-2065 GCA_964449365.1 uncultured Bacteroidia bacterium | reverse complement strand
ACTTTCAACTTTCAACCTTCCACTCCCAACTACCTTTCCACCTTTCACTCTCAACTACGAATTACGAATTTCTCCATTTGCATTTGCAACGCTTGGGCGGCTTCTCCGGCTTTTTGGGCAAAGTCTTTGCCGCGGCTGGCGTAGAGGATGCTGCGGCTGACGTTGATGAGCAGGCCGCCCTGCGGGGTGCGGCCATGTGCGCAGACGGCTTGCAGGTCGCCGCCCTGGGCTCCCACGCCAGGTACGAGCAGCAGGGCTTCGGGCACGATCTCGCGGATGCGGGCAATCTCTTCGCTGCGGGTAGCCCCCACCACGTACCCCAGTTGGCCAGGTTGGTCCTTGGCCCAGTTTTGCGACTGACGCAGTACCCGCTCGTACAGCGGGCCCTCTCGGGTGGGTAAGTACTGAAAATCTTGCGCGCCGGGATTACTGGTCAGGGCCAGCAGAAAAACCCATTTGCCTGCCACCTCCAAAAAGGGCTGCACCGAATCATGACCCATGTAGGGCGCTACGGTGAGGGCCTCGAAGTCGTAGGTTTCGAAGAAGGTACGGGCGTAGAGCCGGGCGGTGTTGCCGATATCGCCACGCTTGGCATCGGCGATGGTCATCACCTCGGGCGGAATCAGCGCCAGGGTGCGGGCCAGGGTCTCCCAGCCTTTGGCTCCCTGGGCCTCATAAAAGGCCAGGTTGGGTTTATAAGCCACCGCGTAGGGCAGGGTCGCCTCGATGATGGCGCGGTTGAAGGCCAATACCGGGTCGGGTTCGTCTTGCAAATGCGGTGGGATGCGCTGCGGGTCGCTGTCTAGCCCCACGCAGAGAAAAGACTGCTTGCGCTGCATTTGTTGATAGAGGGCGTCGAGGGTCATGGGCAAAGGGTGCAGATTGGGAGCAACGTGCGAAGGTAGTTCGCCGGGGGGGGAAGTTGCAAATTTGGTCTGGCGGAAGGCGAGGTTGCCCACTCCAGTTGAGGGAGAGGGTCGTTGGGGGGGCAAACCTTCCAGTTTCCGGCAAATTCATTTTTTAGGGGGTCATTGGTAGGGACACGGCAGGCCGTGTCCTGAAACCGGGGCCCATCTTTTACGCGCGTTGGGAATTTATTTTCATTCATCCTATCTTATGCCTATGCGAAGTCTGTGGTTGTTTTGTATAATGTTTCCGCTGCTGATCCAGGCGCAGTCGTCGCTGCGTCAGATCGACAGCCTGTTTCGCCAGGTCGATCGCGCCCGGGCCGCCAGCGATACCATGCGTTGGATCCAAACGCTCGATGCGTTGGTAGAGGTGTATGAGGAAAAGCAGAAGCGCGGCTCGCCCATTCAGATCAACCTCAACGAAGATGAGGAAGAGGACCCCCAGGTGGTATCGGTAGCCGATTCGCTGGAATCGCTCAGCACCCAGCGCGACACGATCTGGGCCTGGTATGGCTTTGACCTGAGTCGACCGCTCACCGATAGCTCGGGGCTACACGAGGTACCCTATCGGCGGCTGGGTGGACATCACTGGGCCTGGCCCGATAGCTTGGGGGAATGGCCCTTCGACTCGGTGCTGGCCCACCCCGAGCTGGCCCAACTGCATGAGGTCCCTAGAATCCGCGAGGCCGGGCGCTGGGTCCGCGTGCGGTTGCGCAACCGCCGCGACCGGGCGCTGCTGGTGTACCTGCAAATCGAAGCTGATGGTTCAAGTGAAGGCACTTGGGAGCAGGTGCGCCTGTACCAACCGCTGCCAGGGGGCGGCTTTCGCATCGATACCACCGGCTGGGCGGCCGATTTACCCGGCAAGCACCTGCGCGAGCCTGGCCCTTTTCTCCCCCTCATGCTGCCGGCCCAGAGCGACCATACCTACTACTTGTGGGTAGGCCCACGCATTACGTCCATCGGTGGCAGCGCCCTGCAACTCACCCAGATCGACTTTCCCGCTCTGATGGAAGCCGAGCAGCGGTTGGACAATTACGGGGGCATCTTTCTGGGTGTGTTGCTCATTCAGGCGGTGTATTACTTGCTACTCTTCGGCGCGACCCGAGATCGCAGCTACCTGTTTTACGTGATCTTCCTGGCGGGCCTGATCATGT
>CAYVAP010000894.1:0-2065 GCA_964449365.1 uncultured Bacteroidia bacterium | reverse complement strand
GCAACATCGAGGAGGCCCTCGACATGAACGACGTCGAGTACATGGATGTGCTGATCTTTCAACTGGAGCAGCTCACCCAAAAGCTGGACGAGGAAAACGTGCCCGTTAGCTCAACCATTCTTGACCGGATGCAGGCCTGGTTTCAGCAGCGGGAGACGGAAATCAAAACCGCCCTGAAGGGTGAGTTGGGCTTTACCTTGGGGATTGGTACCGATAAGCCCTCCATGCTCAACGCCTTACTGGGTGTTTTCGGCAACCTCAAAATCGGCTTGCAAGGCAGCCGCGAGCGCGCCACCACCATCCGCAGCAGCTTGAAGAATCGCTTCCCCGACTTTGCCGACATCTTCAATCAGTACATCGAAGAGGCCAACTTTGCCCTGCGCCAAAACAATCTGGGTCAGGAAATCCTCTTCATCGTCGATGGCCTCGAAAAAACCATGAGTGCCGAGATGCGCCGCAAAATCGTCATCGACGAGTCCAACCGCCTGCAGCAGATCAAGGCTTACACCATCTTCACCCTGCCCATCGAACTGATGAAGGAGCGGCAAAAAATCAACCAGTTCAGCAGTGTGGAATCTTTTCCCTACGTCAAGATCGTCGATCGGCAGGATCAGGAAATCGAAGCGGCTTTCAAAGCCTTCGAAGCCTTCGTCTATAAACGCATCGACCCCTCGCTGTTTGAGGACGAAGCGGTGGTACACCGGGCCATACGCTTGGGCGGGGGCTCGCCGCGCGAATTGCTGCGCCTGCTGGAGATGGCGGCTTTTTATGCGGATGAAAGCAAAGGCCAGCTCGATCACAGTTGCCTCATGGCCGCCGCCCGGCGCCTCGCCAACCAGGCCGCGCAGTACCTGACCCAGGCCAAGCTGGACAAATTGAAAGAAATCCACGAAGACAACCGTCAAGGTCGGCATAGCCCCTTCGATGTCCTGGTGGGCGAAATGCTGGAAGACATCATCCTCATGGAGTACAACGACGGCACCTACAAGCGGGTCAACCCCATCGTCGCTTTGTCTGACCTCTATCAACAGCGCGTCCTTGAGCAAGCCTGATCTAACATCGGAACTGGCCCTGATCGAGCGGGCTGTACAACCGGAGCAGTTTCGCTTCCTGGTGGTGCAGTACAACCACGTCCAGGCCTTGGCTCAACTGCGGGCGCGGCTGCAAGGGGCCTTTCCTGACCGCGCCTGGCGCGAGTTGGATGCCCGGCAGGAAGGCACCACGGGGGTACTGACCGTGTTGCAAGACCCGCCGGCTGGCTTGCTGCTGCTGCACCACATCGAAACCCTGCTAGACGATGCCGCCTTTACCCGCAGCCTCAACCAGCGGCGCGACGCCCTGTCCCGCCATCCTTTGGGCCTGATCCTGCTATTGCCGACCGGCGGCGATTACCTACATCGCCTTTCCCGCGCCATGCCCGACCTCTGGTCCCTGCGCAATCTGGTCGCCGAGCTGTACCTACCCCCCGATCCTACGATTGGTGGGCAGTTCCTGACCGATTATGGGAAAAGCTATTTTTCGTTTAACAGCGAAGCCGAAGCCCAAGCCGAATTGGCCCGCCTGCACACCCGTATTGCGGAGCTAAGTACCATGCCCGGCAGCCGCCAACTGCTGTCCACCCTGCTCAACCGCGAAGGCAAAATCCACCAGCAACTCAGCGAATACACCGCCGCCCAGCTTGCCTTTGAAAAAGCTCTGGCCCTGGCCCGGGAGACCCACGACCAGCGAGCCGAAGCGACAGCCTTGACCGAGCTGGGGGATCTGTCATATTATCAGGGGGATTACGAAACTGCGCTGGGCTACCAGGAGCAATCACTGGCTATCGCACGCGAAATCGGGGACAAATCTGGGGAAGGGACCACCTTGAACAACATAGCAGGCGTTTACCGGGCTCGCGGAGACTACGAGACGGCGCTTCAGTATCTGGAGCAGAGCCTTCGTATAAGGCGCGACATCGGGGACAAATCTGGGGAAGGGCCCACCTTGAACAACATAGCAGGCGTTTACCGGGCTCGCGGAGACTACGAGACGGCGCTTCAGTATCTGGTGCAGAGCCTTCGCATAA
>CAYVAP010000893.1:0-2066 GCA_964449365.1 uncultured Bacteroidia bacterium | reverse complement strand
CCGACCACGCTCATGTCGCCCTTGAGCACATTGATGAACTGCGGCAGCTCGTCGGGGCTGTAGGGGCGCAGCACCTTACCTACTTTGGTGACGCGGGGATCATCTTGGGTAGTAGATTTCTGGCCAGCGTTGGGGCCTTGATCGACGTACATGGTGCGAAACTTGAGGCATTTGAAGGCACCATTGGCCTGCCCCAATCGGATAGGCTCGTAAAAGACCGGCCCTTTGCTATTGAGCTTGATCAAGATCGCGATGGTGATCAGGACGGGCGAAAGCATCAGGAGCACGCCACTGGCGAAGAGAATGTCGAAAATCTTCTTGGCCATGAAGTTGTGAAAATGATCCAGCGGAACTTGCTTGAGCTGCAACACGGGCATGTTACCCAGGCTGTAGGATTCGAAGCGGTCGCTATCCAGAAACTCGGGATACCCCGGTACCAGATTCACACGGATACCACGGTAGTCAGCGGCACGAATAGCCTGCTTGATGGCCCCCTGATGGTCGGGCGGCAGGGTAATCACGATTTCGTCGACGGGCTTGCTGTCGAGCACGGTGTCAAGGTCGCCGAGTTTCCCCAGCAGGTTGATGCCATTGTTGCTAGGGTAGTAATCGTCGAGGAAGCCGACGACTTTATAGCCGAGGTGATGATTTTTTTCGGCAAAGTCCAGCACCTGCTTGCCGCTTTTTCCGGCCCCCAACACCAGCAGGTTGAGGCCAAAGGCTTTTTTATCGCCGCGAAAGGTATCGCCCAGCACCTTGTTGGCGATCAGCAGGGCGCCGATGTTGAGCACCCCAAAGATGAACACCGGCCCCAGCAGCACGGTCAGGGCGTTGCTTTCGAGGCTGGCCAGCAAAATCACCGTCGAAGAAATCCCCAAAAGGATGAAGACGTTGATGATCATATCTTTGATCCGCTGGCTGAGCTTGCCCGTTACGTAGAGGTTCTGGCTGCCACTGAGCAGCGAGATCATGATCCAACTGAGGTTGAAGATCAGCAGCAGTTGCCAAAAGTCATCCGCCATGAACTCCTGAAAGCGTTCTGCCGGCCAGCGCGTCGATTTGAAATAAGCTGCTCCCAAGGCTGCTGCATTGAGCAGCAACAGTTCCAGGAGGATGTACCCAAAAATGATTCGTTGTTTTTTGACCTTCATGGAGCCATTTGGTTTCTGAGCGGTGGTGGGGGAGGTTGGTTTTTGACTCGAAACAAAGATAGAGGGAATGCGCAAGCTGAGATCATGAGTGGCCTTGAACGGCTAATTTCGGGCCCTGTATCGTTTTCACTTCTGAAAAATCGGTCTTTGCTCATTTGTTTTGCTCTACAATAGACGAGCCAAGCTTGAATGCCGCCACGGACTGCTGTAATTTTGGGGTATGAAAACACCCCTCTCTACTCCTCTGGACTTGCTGCGCACCTATTGGGGGTACGATTCTTTTCGCTCCCCACAGGCCGAGATCATCGCGCAGGTGATCAATGGCCGCGACACCTTGGCGCTGCTCCCTACTGGAGGGGGCAAATCGCTTTGCTTTCAAATACCGGGCCTTGCCCTGGGGGGCCTCACCTTGGTCATTTCCCCCCTCATTGCCCTGATGAAAGATCAAGTCGAGCGCCTCCATCAACTGGGCCTCGCCGCCACCTACCTCAACAGCAGCCTTACGCCCCGCGAAGTCGACCGGCGGCTACAAGGAGCCATGGATGGCAAGTACCACTTTCTTTACCTAGCGCCCGAACGGATTCGCAGCCAGATCTTTCAGCAGCGCCTAGCCCGCATGCCCCTGCGCCTGCTGGCCGTCGATGAGGCTCACTGCATCAGTCAGTGGGGCTACGATTTTCGGCCCAGCTACCTCGACATCGGGCAGATTTGCGAGCAAGTACCTGAGATTCCGGTGATTGCTCTCACCGCTTCGGCCACGGCAGAGGTACAGGCCGACATCATCGATAAGCTAGGCCTGCGTGAGCCAGGCATTTTCCGCAAGAGCTTTCGGCGCGACAATCTGCGATATTTTGTCTTGCCGGAAGAAAACGGTACCCCCCGCGTGGTGGAAATCTGCCGTCGCACCTTGGGCAC
>CAYVAP010000892.1:1674-2067 GCA_964449365.1 uncultured Bacteroidia bacterium | reverse complement strand
CCATCGCGACCGGACAGCCCAGAAAGGGATCCAAAATAGAGGATCCGGTTGCGATAAAAAAGACTGAGGCCATAGGAGGAAGTCAGCCCCATGACCGGCACCGAGCGCGCGTCTTTTCCAGGCAGGGTCAGGACCTTCGCCACCGAGTGAAATCCCAGCCGGAATGAATACACCAAGGCGGGAGCGCCTAGCCACTCGATGCGCTGGCCCGGCACCTCTGGCACCTTGAGGGGCGCTTCAAGGGGCGCGACACAACTGAAGCCATTTTGATGGGTGAGCCACAGCCGCCGGGCTGAGTCAACGGCTAAGTCCAACACTGGTTTGTTGAGGCTGCCCCGCTGATCGTCGAGCCGGTCAACTAAGCGCCCCGCTTCATCCAGGGCAAACACGCCC
>CAYVAP010000892.1:0-1664 GCA_964449365.1 uncultured Bacteroidia bacterium | reverse complement strand
CAGTTCATTGCAAGTAAGGCGATAGGTAGCGCCCTCATCGCCGGGCCAACGATAAACCGGGACTGAGGCAAACGCCCCGGACCCCGGCAGCAGGGTTTCACCGATGGCACCGCTCCGGGTGGGATAGGCAGGAAAAGCCCGAAAATCTCGTGGTAGGCGCATCAGGCCTTGTAAGGCCCCTACCCACAGGTTTTGCTCCTGGTCTTGGCACAAGGCAAAAAGCGCGTCGTTGGACAGTCCGTTGCGGCTGCTGAAGTGCTCATAGGCCGGGAACTGGTCGGGGTCGATGTGGTAAAGGCCCTGGAGGTTGGCGACCCAAAAATCTCCCTCTTTGCCCCGGATGACTTGCTTGAGGCCTTCGAGGGGCAACCCGGGCTGCCATGGCCCCGGGCGAGCGGAGTCCGGATCCCAAACAGCAATGGCTCCATCGGAGCGGAACACCCAATGGTTGCCATGAGGCCCTGGCAGCACGGCCTGGGGCAACGGTTGCATCAGACGCCCCGCAATGTCCAGCTCAAAGTCTAGGGTATCGGCGGGCTGCTCAGGTTGCCGGATAGACCAGATCAGGACCCGCTCCCCCATGACGCCCCAAACGGTTTGGTCGCGGCCAAAAAGCAAGTTTACGAGGCGGGACTTCTCCCCAGGCAAGAGCGTATCCACCCGCAGGGAATCCTGGCCTAGCAAGCTCAGCCGCAGGCCTTGGTAGTCGGGGTGATCGGCGCAGAGCCACAACTGGTTTTCGCGGTCGATCACGAAGGTGCCATCGCGCAAAGGAATGGCCAGCGACTGCTGGCCGATGGCAAAGACGAAGCGCAGCGAATCAGTGGGACCATAATCCGAGAGGGGTCGCTCCGAAACAGCCAGTCCCTCGCTGCCCGACACCCAGAGGCGGCCATAGGCATCCTCGGCGATTCGATAAAGATCTTCCCCCAGGCGCTCCCCCACGGCAGGAAAAAGCTGCATCTGCTGCCCATCGTAGCGCACCAGCCCCTCACACACCAGCCAGAGGTTGCCCTCAGAACCGGCGTGCAGGACCGTGACCGACGTGCCCGGCAGGTCTTGGGGACCTTCACCGGCCAGAAAAGTACGCACGGGGTACTGAGGCTGGCCCCAAGCCAGGGGGAGCACCATGCCCAGGCTACTGAGTATGAGAAAAAGTTCTTTCAGAAAAGCCGGAGGGTAGATTCGCATGGGTATCACCTTGGGTTTGGTACGCCTGCGGGGATGATAGCCCCCAACGCTGTGGGATGACCAGGCAGTCATCAGGCTTGGACTCGCAGCATAGGCTCAACCAAGATTTATGAAATTACATTCGGTTTTTGAGAAATCCGAAAACACTTTTTTTCCAATTGCACAGGCCTGGTTTTGGTTCGTGCATTTCCTCGGGCCCTACTTTAGCCCGTAGCTAAGGGCATCTGCCAGGCTACTGGACATCATCGATCCATTTAGAGATGATCGAGGTGTTGCTCGGCGCTTGCGCCTGGATACGACGCTTGGTATCTGCAACTGGCAGATGCCCCCTATGCGCCCCCCCGCCGAAGTCAGCGTGGCACTGCTCCTCCCAGGCACACCCATCAGAAGCTCTTGATGGTCAGCCCAAAGGTCAAAAAGCGGTCTTCCTGCGACTGGTTGGCGATCACGATGTTTTCGAAAAAGTGGATATA
>CAYVAP010000891.1:0-2071 GCA_964449365.1 uncultured Bacteroidia bacterium | reverse complement strand
GTCGCGCGCCTTTTGAAAGTCTTTCATCAGCAGGTAGATCTCTGCACGGGTACGGTAGGAGGGCGGGTAGTCGGGATCCAGCTCGATGGCCTTGTTGGCATCATCGAAGGCTTTCTTGAAGTCTTCTCCCTTACCTGATTCTTTGCCTTGCTCGTAGTACAGCTCAGCCAGTTCTACGTAAGCAGGCACGTAGTCTTCTTTCTTTACGATGGCCTTTTCCAACTCTTCGATGGCTAGCGAAGGGACGCCCGAGGCTTTGTAGTACTCACCCAGCTTGATGTAGGTACGTGGATCATCGGGATCGTCTTCGCGGCGACCATAAAGAATCTTTTTGGCTTCGGCGATCTCGGCGGAGCCACCTTGCAGGTAAGCATCAGCTACGGCGTAGGCCACTTCGGGATCTTTGCCTTTGCTACGGTCCATGGCTTCTTGCAGGTACTCATAAGCATCGGCATACTTCTGCTCCTTCATCATCATCAGGCCCATGCCTGCGTTGTTGAGGGGACTACGACTTTTGGCATCGAGGCCTTTTTGGAAGTACTCTTTGGCTTTGGCGAAGGCATCGCGCTGGTAGTAGGTCATGCCCAACCAGTAGAGGGCCACCTCATCGTCCTTGGGATCAGTCGCTAGGTAAGCTTCTAGTTCCTGCTCAGCGCGGTCATATTCCTCGTTGTCATAAGCTTCCATCGCCGTAGCCATCGACTGAGCAGACACGCTGAAGGAGCCAATCAGCAGCATGTCCGCGCAAAAAAACAACATACGTTTCAACATAATAGCTAGTAGTTATGAGTTAAGAATCGTCCCTGATGACCAGGGGATAGGAGAGGTTGTATCCAAGAATCGGTCGGGCTTTGGGCCAGTGGAGTTGGGGGGCAGCTATGAGCCACTGCGGGGTTTTTCGGGTAGGCGAATTTCTCGGGGAATGCCTTTGATCGCCGCCAGGCCACTCTTGTGTATGATGCGCTGGCCTTTGGGGCCTATCAGGTAAGCAATCAGCCCAGCTCCGAGAGCATTGATGGTCTCGCGGCGTATTGTGATCACGGTCCGGCGCAGAGGATAGCATCCCTGAGCCAAAAATCCTTGATAAGGACCAAAAAAGCGGCCTTCATCTACGCAATTAGGGGCATGCCCTGGTCGCTCCAAGGCCAATACTTTCAAGCGCTGACGCAGGCTATCTACCCGTGGATCATCGATATCGCTGAGCCAGGCCCAACTCCCAAAGCCCAAGGCTTGAGGATGCTCGGTAAGGTAGTCAAGTAACTCCGGCGTAGACTGCTGCGCAAATACATCTTCGCGCTTCAGGGACTCATTTTGCAGGAGGGTATCACGCAGGTAGCGCAGCGTACTAGACTGAGGATGATCAAACACCAGACGGATTTTTCCAGCAGTGGCATTGGCCTCAATCTGCTGCCAATCGTCGATTTTACCGGTCAAAATGCCTTTCAACTGAGCACGAGTAAGCTTATCGATCGGGTTGTCGGGATGAGTTAGCACCGCGATGCCATCGTGGGCGATCTCGGCATAGTCGGGGGTGATCAGTCGCTCGCGCAGCACACTCGTTTCATCGGAGGTCAGGTATCGGGTGCTAATAGCCAGTCGCACCTTGTGATGCGTCAGCATGTATTCGATGGCCTCCTCTCCCGGCAGATAAATGGCGTGAATGAGGGCATTGCGGTGTACGCCCATAAAAGTGTTGATCGCAACGGAAATCAGCGGTTTCAAAGCCTGGTCCACGACAATGGTGATTTCCCCATGGGTGGCCGACTCTTCTTTGGCGTAAAGCTTATCGCTCTTTGTGCTGCGTATGGTGTCCTGAGCCATCTGACTGCTATCAGCCTGATCGGTCGACGATGATGGACCTTGCTCGGGCAAAGGTGAGCAGGACCCTAGCCAGAGCATCCCCAACAGGAACATCCATGGACCAAAAGACTTCATGTGGCAGCAGGGCTGATTTTCAAACAACAAAGGTAATACAATTCACTGACTTTTCGGGTATCCACCCGCAGCAGGATTCCGAAAGCACTAGTCATTAGTTTCGACGTTCAGGCGGCCCTTTTGGCAAAGCTACGCC
>CAYVAP010000890.1:0-2072 GCA_964449365.1 uncultured Bacteroidia bacterium | reverse complement strand
CAGCTTGAATAGCTAAATTGAGAATTGCTGCAGCCGACGCAGGTTTGCAGGCAAGTCCTTGCTGCTCACGTCGTAGCTGGCAAAGCCAAAGAGGATCTTAGCTTCTTGCATGGCTTGGGCCTGCCCCATGATGCGTGTATAGGCTTCGGCGCGGCGCTCGGCTAAGGCTTCACGCTCGGCCCGCTCCTGCTCGGTGAGAGTGGTGTCGGCTTCCATCTCTTCGGGTTTCTCCGGCAATTTTAGCGAGAGAAACACCGGAATCTTCTGTCCCTTGAGGGCATTGGCTACGTAGGTACCTTCCTGCACCCCGGCCAGGGCCAGGGAAAGTCCCAACTCCTTGCGCAGCGCCAGTGCGCGAAATACATCTTTGCGCTTAGGCGTGAGAAACACCGCGGGCAGCTTGCCCTCCACCACCGGGTACATAGCCTGTACGCTGCGGTCGTAAGCTGGCCGCGACATCCCTGCCGGATCAGAGGTATAGTTGACTTCGTGGGCCATGGCCAGCTCTGCCTGACGATAGAGTTGCTTGAAGGTGGCCATCACGCCCAGCAGGTTGGAGGGATACATGCGGCGCGCGCCCTCATACTGCACGAAGAGCGAAGCGGGCTGCTTCAGACGCATGGCGTCGGCATTGCTCCCTCCCAGGGAAAGCAGCGCACCTTGTCCGGGCAACATGCCGCCCTTGGGCACCACGTGGCTCACGGTGAAGCCCGCAGCCCGTAGTTTCTGGATATCGGAGCTGCTCGCGTCGATCAAGTCTAGTGCCATGCGCTGCGGCTGGATGCCCGCCTGATCGGGGGGCGGATTGCCAGGATCTTTGGGGCGCTCACGCCCTTCGTCTTCCTTTTGATCTTCCATTCCTGCCTGCGACAATCCATCGATGAAGCCCGCGTAGACGTGCATCGAATCTGCCTCCATGCGCAGGGCCTCGCCTGGAACCTGTACGTCAGTACCTACCGCCGTGATCAGGCCATCTTTGATTAGCACTGTTCCGCCAGGGATCGTCTGACCCGGCTGAGGATGGATAAATACATTGGTCAAGGCGTAAGCATTACTGACCGGGGGCAGGTCTTCGGCCTCGACCTGGGCGTACAGATCATATCCCAGTAGGGATAGGCCAAGCCAGAGCCAAAGCTGTCTTAGATGGTAGGCGTGGATCATAGAGGATTGGTTACAGAATGGGACATAGCCAGTATCAGCCGATTTTCTCGCTTGTAAACTCAACAAACATAAGAGTTAACCACAGCGATCTGGTAAAGTTGGGGAATTTAACCTTTTCGCCCAAGGGCTCTCACTGGTATGAACGGTCATCGGTATAGGCATACGGCATGGGTTTATCAGGCAGGGCGTTTTCCCGCCGTTCACATTCCCCCTCTCACCGGTATGAGCGGGCCATGAAGCTGGCGTTGATACCCCAACTCATTTCAGCCCCGATACGCTGCCCTGACCCTGCTTAGCGACAGCACAGGACCTGCGTACGCATCAACCGCGAACCACGAACCGCGAACCACAAACTTTGCACTCGTTCCCCTCGCCCTGGCCGCCTTTACTCCAGTGCATTGGCCTCGATGCGGGTGGTCATGACCTTGGTTTCGCGGCCATCCATGCGGGTCCAGATGGGAAAAATCCGTCCGGCATGGGCGGCGATATGGTTGTAATCACCAAAAAAGACTGAACTAAGCGGGACAAAGGGGGCCTGGCTGATGCGCACATTGGTGAAGGTGTCGCCGCCGTCGCGGCTGTAGGCTAGGTACACGTCCGTCTCCTTGCCCGGGTGATCGCGCCGATCATAAAAGACGCAGTACAGATATCCGGTGGTCTGATCGATGGTCAGCCAGGAAAAAAACTGATGGTGCCCGCTGCTGTCATCGTTGATGCGAATGGGAGCTGACCAGGTATCGCCGCGGTCGGTAGATTTGGCTAGCCAAACGTCGGTGTCATCTTCGCCCTTGCGCTGATCAGTCCAGTTGACGTAAAGGGTGCTACGGTGGGGCCCTTGGCTGCGGTCGCAGGCGCTTACTGGTAGGCAATTGCAGCGATTGATACCAGGCACCTCGTAGTTCCAGCCGCCG
>CAYVAP010000889.1:0-2073 GCA_964449365.1 uncultured Bacteroidia bacterium | reverse complement strand
GACGGAAAGCGGCGTGATTGCCCTGCGAGGAGGCCACGGCGAGATTGCGGTCGATTCCATCCCCGACCTGGGCCAGGCCATTCAGAATCAGTACCAGCTTTTCAAGTTTAGCCTCTCAAACGTGCCCGAGTACGAGATCAGCCCCGCCATCGACGTGCTGATCGTGTTGCAGCCTACCAAGCCTTTCTCGGAGCGGGATAAATACGAATTGGACCAATACCTCATGCGCGGCGGTAGCATCCTGTGGGTGCTCGATTTGCAACGGGTCGACCTCAATCTCTACCGCAAGCAGAGTACCATCACCCAGCTACGCGAGCTGAACCTCGACGACCTCTTCATGCGCTATGGCTGCAAGCTCAACTATGACCTGATCCAGGATTTGAGCTGCGAGCCTACCGAAGTTTTTTCGCCCGAGACCCAAAGCTTTTTTTCGAAAAAATGGCTCTTTTACCCCCTGGTGCTCGACCTGCTCGATCATCCCCTCACCCGCAACGTGGATGCGACCCTGATGCGCTATGCCTCTAGCATCGATACCTTTGCCCAGTCGGGGGTGGAGAAGAGCGTCTTCCTCCGCTCCTCGCCCCGCAGCCGCGCGGTGGAGGGCAGCCAATTCATCGACCTCAACACCCTGATCAACGACCCGCCGCCCACGCGGCTGTTCAACCAGGGGCCTTTCATTACGGGGCTGCTGATGGAGGGCGTCTTCAAGTCGCTGTTTGTGGGGCGCACAGCCCCCACCGATTCGCTGGCGCCCCATCCGCCCAGTGCCACCTTTGGGTCGCAAAACAACCCGGTCGCTCCCGGCAGGATGGCCATCATCGCCGACGGGGAATTTGCCTTAGGCAAGCAGTTTCGCGGCGAGCGTAGCCTCCGCTTGCCCTACGACAACCGCAACCTGCTCATGAATACCATCGACTACCTGGCTGGCGATGCCGCCCTGAGCGAGATTCGCTCCAAGGAGGTAGTCCTACGCCGCCTCGACCGGGAAAAAGTGATAGAAAATGAAACCCTCATTCGTGTGGTGAACCTGCTGCTGCCCATCGTGCTGATCGTGGCCTTTGGTCTGGGAAGGGGTTACCTACGCCGCCGCAAGCATCAGCGATTGAAGGTGAAGGGAGAGAGTGGTTGATTTTTTCTGACTATTCCGCAATCGGGTACTCTACTCGCATCTGATTATCAGGGGATAAAGGCTCATATTTGGTTCAGGTTCACCTCCTGTGTACCCCTCAAGGGGGATACTCTCTTCGGTTGAGCAAAACTCAACGTTGCTGCCATGCCTCCTTGAGGGGCCACGGGGGGGAAGAGCCGCAGAAATCAGCCCTCGAAAACGGAATGGTCAGGATTTTTTGATGAGTTGAATAAAGCAGATGAGCGAGTGATTGCTTTCCAAAGCATGCCGCCCTATTAATTTTCTTTGCATGATCCCCAAACCCACGACCTGCTATGCTCTCCCGCAACAATAAGCTCATCCTCATCGCCCTTGGCCTCGGGGTAGCCGTGCTGATCAGCCTGCTGAGCGGTGATTCGACCGCCCGGTTTGAGACTCAGTTTACCGAGGTGGCCAGCTACCGCAACCCCAACAACACTGGTCCAGTCAAGCGCATCTATCTGGTTACGGTGTCGCAGGAAAACCACGAGGAGATGCTGGCCTACGGCGGGCTGCAGCCACATAGCAAGTATGGCACCACCACGGTGTACTTTTTTCCTGCAGGCACCGAATTGCCCACCGAGATCTCACCGCAGGATTTACCCCTGCCTGAGGCATTGCGTCAAGTCTGTCTGGCTCGCTACCGCAAGCTCGGTCAGGGGCAGGAGCGATACCAACGGGGGCCCCTGACTGAGATCACATCTGGGTCGCGCGATGGTGCCGCGCATACTCGAGGTAGTGGCGTGAGCTGCCGCGGATGATCTCGACCTGCTCGGCAGTGATGGGCTTGAGCTTTTTGGCGGGGACACCCGCGTAGAGGTAGCCTGCTTCGAGCTGCATACGTTCGGGTACCAGGGCATTGGCAGCCACCCGTGATGCTGGCCAAGTTTTTCCCCTTCATTCTTCCCATCCCCGAAAGCGGGCAA
>CAYVAP010000888.1:0-2074 GCA_964449365.1 uncultured Bacteroidia bacterium | reverse complement strand
GCCGTGCCTGCCGCCCTCGCCTTGCTACTGCTGCTTCTTTGGCCACAACCTCAGACACCCCAGAGCCTCTACCTGGCTTATCAGCCATCGCCCCAACCGGCCTCCTTTTATAAAGGCGAGCGCACCGGCTCCGATCTCATCCTCGCTCTCGAAGCCTACAACCAAGCTGACTATCAGACGGCCATCGATCATCTTCAGCAGCAGTTGTCCGACTCCGTGGTCCAGCGACCGAATACCCTCCACTATTACCTGGGCTTGAGCTATCTCTTCGCTTTCGATCAGGCAGCCGAAGCCGATCGATCACCTGATGCCAGCTACCTACCCCAAGCCATACAAGCCTTTCAGCGAGTGAAAATCGGCAGTGCCTTTGGGCAGCAAGCCCAATGGCAGCTTGCCCTGACCTACCTACGTGCCAATCGCAGCGAGGAGGCCCGCCAAGTGCTACGTAGCATCGCCGAGCAGCAAGGTCATTTCAAGCAGGCCACCGCTCAAGAAATGCTAGCCCACTGGCCCCTGACTGCGCCTGCACCAGAGCAGTAGCAGCAGGGCAGCCAGCAGGATGCCCCCCGCCAACCACCAGCCCCAGCGCGTCGCATGATCCAGCGGCGCTTGATTGCCCATCAACACAAAGCCCGCCCAGTAGTGCGGATGCTGCTTGGGCTGCTTGGCCAGAAATGAATCGCGGGCCTGCCGCAAGGCTTCGTCTTTGGCCAGACCCGATTGCAAAGCTGAAAAAAAATCGATCATCAGGTCTTTGGTCGCCAGATCGTCGACCGGCCAGAGGCTCATCACCACGCTGGGACAGCCTGCGTAGTGAAAGGCACGGGCCAGGCTAGCCACCCCCTCGCCGCGCTGATACACCCCACTTCCAGTCTGGCAGGCACTCAGTACCACCAATTCGGCCCGCAGCGACAGGCCGTAAAGTTCATAGGCATAGAGGATGCCATCATCATGGGTCGAGTCGCCATAAGTATACTGGGCTTGACCCCAATCGAGCAAAAGCCCCGAGTACATCGGGTTGCGGTCGTCAAACACAGCGTGGGTGCTCAGGTGCAGCACCCGAGCTTGAGTGGCCAGCGCCTTGAAGCGGGCTTCGGTAGCTTGGTCTCCAATCCAGGCTGTGCCATCAAAAAGCTGAGCGACTTGTTTTACCTCGGGAATGTTGCCCCGCAGCGGTGCCAGATGACTTAGATCGAGGTCGCGCGCCGAATACGTGGTGGCCATGCCTTGATAGCGCGGCGCAATGCCCAGGTAGTGATTGCGCGCCGAGGAGCGATCCGGAGCAGCAAGGGGCACTGCGGTATAGGTGTAGTACAGGCCGCAGCGGCGAAACAGGTAGGGTAAGGCGGCATAGTTGACCTCGGCGCGGGGACTGACCTGCCTGGCCAGCAAAATTTCGAAAGGAAGATACGCCAGCGGGCCATCGGGCACGATGCGGAGACTGGGAGGCAATGCCCGCCGCGACCAGGGCCCCAGTAAAACCTGATAAAGCTGCCGCGCCGTGTCGACAAAGGCATGAAACGTAGCTGCCTGATAGCCCGACTCCGCCACCCTGGCTTCGTTGCACAGGTGGTCTAGCACCCCGTCGAGCAGGGGGCTGATCTCGTCAAGAGAATAAACAGCACACTCGAGGGTATGCCCATCGAGGGCAAACAGGTACAGGCGCTTTTCTCCCCAAAAGTACCGCAAGCACCAGCTATCTTGCTGGCGGAGGTCTTGTTGGATGGCGGCCAGATCTACCCTGGATTCCTGATAGCGCAAGCGGTGATATTGGGGAGCGGTTTCGGCCAGTTGCTCCCGCAGCCGGGTGTAGCGTGGTTGCTGGGCGAAGACGAGAGCTTGCAACGAGACCTTGGCTGATGTCTGATGGGCAGACAAACGCGCTAGCTGCTGCCGCCAGTGATAGCGCTGCAGGCGCAGGGATTTTTCCTGAGCCAGCCATTCTGGCGGGGCCTCGGTGCTGGCTTCGAAGCGAGAACCTTGCAGGTTGAGGCGAAACAGGCGGCTGCTGTCCCGCTCCGCCAATACGAAGGCACCCGAGGTATCGCCCGCCTTCAGCGCCAGTTCGATGCCC
>CAYVAP010000887.1:0-2074 GCA_964449365.1 uncultured Bacteroidia bacterium | reverse complement strand
TGTATTTCTTTGCCTAAAATGGAGAAAGGGAGGTTATTTTTCGACTATTACTAAGGCAATAGTCATTCGCTTGAGAGAGCCAATATGTGGGGGCTAGCCTGTATCGAAGCCCCCCTACGTCCCCTTCATATAGGTGTAGGTGAGGATGTAAAAATGAGCGCTGTGGCCCATGGCTTCTCGGCGGATGGCAAATCCGCGCCACGCTAGGGCAGCCCAAAATGGTCTAGAAATACGGCAGCATAGTTTTTCCGAAAAAACCGGGATTCTGCAAAGCCTATCTATAATTTCTATGGCCCAATTCATGCAGCTGAGGCATACAATGAATTATTTCAAGCAGTGAACAATCAGGCCCGATATAAGTTCTTAGCCTATTGATTCAATCAAACGAAATCGTTCCAATGAAACTACAACCCATTCTCGCGATTACCTTGGCTTCTCTTTTGGCCTTTGCCTGTACTGAGCAGACATCAAAAGACTCCGCCCAAGCGGAAGATTCGTCCAAAGAAGCCACGACCGAAGCTACGGCCAGCAAAGGCATGAGCGACGATATGACCCCTGAGCAAATCTTTGAGCAGGATTTTGCTGAAGCCACCATCAAAGACGAGGCTGGTACGCCCGCCGAAGCACCCGAAGGTGCGACCATGGTATCTCTCGATCCTGAGTCTTCCACGATCATGTGGCGCGGCTACAAAATTGGGGAAACGGGTGCCCACTACGGTGTCATCAACCTCAAGGAGAGCCAGCTCGCCATGGCAGAAGGTATGTCTCAGGCTGGTAAAGTAGTCCTTGACATGACTTCTATCAGCGATAAAGACCTCACCGAACCCGACAAGATCAAGAAACTAGAGGGCCACCTCAAGTCCGAAGAATTTTTCAACGTGGCCGAGTATCCTGAAGCCATGATCGAAATCACCGGCATCGAGCCGATGGAAGGCAATATGGCCACCATCCACGGCAACCTCACCATCAAGGGCATCACCCATGAGATCATGTTCCCTGCTACCGTGATGATGAAAGACGGCCAAATGATGGCCAAAGCCATGTTTACCTTCGACCGTTCCAAGTACAACGTCAAGTGGGGCTCTAAGTCCTTTCCTGAGATGCTTGGTGAGGTGATCGTCTCCGATGACATTCAGCTCTACCTCGACCTCAAGAGTAAGCCCGTCGAAGAGAAGACTACCGCTATGCGGTAAGTAACGCTGACTGATTAAACCTGTGTGATTCGGATTGGGACTACGGGCCCGATCCGAATCATGTTTTTTTGCGCCCCCCTCCTCAGGTCCGAACGATCTCTACCGAAGCTGGCCCGGTAGGCCGTCCTCCCGTGCGGATCAGTACTCGGCCCACTTGCGGACTCCCTAGCTCATGCATGGGAAGCTGATAATCTTTGATGGGGGTGCTTTCCAGAAAAACCGCCCCGTTGATTTCGATCAGTAACTCCTGAGAGATCGGATCGATTAGGTCCTTGATGAAGACGTGGTTTTGGTACTTGATTTTAATCGACAAGTGCTCGCGGGAGACTTTCTCTGGGGGAATGAAGATCAAAAACTCTCCCGCCTCGTCGCTCTGCCGATTGGCTAGCACCATATCGCCACACTTGACCATGATGGTGGCGTGTCGCAGCGGGCGTTGGGAGGTGCGCTCCAGCAATTTGCCAGCGATGCGAATCATGCGGCCCTGAGTGGCTAGCTGGGGACGGACGCGATGAGGGCTTCCCCAAACCGTGGCAGGGCTGGTGACCATCATCATCATCAGCAGCAGGCCGACCAAATGGGAGTGAGAAGTATGCGAATACAGGTACAGGTATGCCATAGGTGATGCGTTTTAGAGCAAAGACCAAGGCGGTACGAAATGGTTGAACCGGTCAGCCCTCGATGGTGGTTGACTTACTGCGCACTACGAGAGAAAGTTGTCCCCCTCCAAGCTAGCGACCAGTGCATATGATTCGAAATTCGTGATCAGCAATTGAAAGCAAAGATAGCCGCTTGGCGCGGCCACTGAGTGAGCCAGTATGAACGAGGGCTGACCAAAGTGCCTGGTACCCTTATCCCTTATTTCCCTTATACCCCTAGCC
>CAYVAP010000886.1:0-2075 GCA_964449365.1 uncultured Bacteroidia bacterium | reverse complement strand
GGGCTTCGAAGGTATCGATCTCGCGCTCAGCGGGTTGTTCCAATACGATGTTGGAGCCCGAAGCCATGAAACCCGTGGACTGTCGGGTTTTATTGCCCAACTGGATGGCCTGATCCGCCGGGCCCAGGGCGTAGGGATGCACCGTTACTTGCGCAAACGCTCTGACGTTGCGGCGCAGCACCTTGAGGATCACCTCCACTGGCTCCACCGCATGTACCTGCCCTTGTGCGCCGACCCATTGCGCCAGCAGACGGGTATAGTAGCCGAGATTGGCCCCAATGTCGAGGGCTACGTCGCCCTTACGGATCACATCGGGCAGGAAATAGAGATATTTGTACAAATGATTGCCGCGCAGCAGACCCAGCCGATAGGCCAGAAACAACCCTTGGCTAAGCAAAAGCAGGTAGGTTTCCAGCGGTAAAGTCTGGTAAAGAATACGGCGCAAGGTCTTGCCCCGACGAGGTGCAGCCATGAGTGAGGGATCTGACGTCTTCAATCGCAAGCCCCCCCTGCCCTATCGGCAGCGAGTAGCTTCTGGCTGCGAATATACAGCAAATCTCTCCCCGGCGAAATCTTCATCCCCCCAACCGCACCGGTACCCCGCGCGAAAACGGCGTCTCGAAGGCCACGATGGTATGGGTGCCCTCTACCCCCTCGATGGTCTGAATGTGGTCGTAGACCACGCTACGCAGGTGCGTGTTGTTGCTGGCGTAGATCTTGACCATGATGGCATAGCGCCCCGAGATGTTGACACACTCCACGATTTCGGGAATCTTCTCTAGCTTGCGCACCACCGGATAGAGAAAGCGCGCATGGGTGAGCATGATCTGGGTAAAAGCACAGGTTTCGTAGCCCATGGCCTCCGGTTGGAGGCGGTAGACGGCCTCTCCCAACACGCCCGCCTCGCGCAGTTTGCGCACTCGGCTGTGAATCAAAGTGTTGGACACTCGCAATTGCTGCGCCAACTGTGCAAAGGGCAAGCGGGCATTGGCGGTGAGGGCTTCCAGGATGTCTAGGTCCAGCGGGTCAAATTGATGCTTGAGCTCGATTTGCATAAAAATAAAAAGTCAGATTGACGTATTCTCTCTCTTCAGAAAGCAATCTGACATAAAATTTGCCCAAATGAAAACGGAGTGTCGGCGATACGTATGCCTGAGGGTCAATTTGGAGAAACGAGTTTTCAGGGGCCTAGGGAAAATAGAGGGGCAAGGAATGCTCCGCAGCATGCAACCAATCGATCCATCACTTACTCAACCACTCAATCATATGCATTTGACCGCTATCATTTCCGTAACGCTGATTTTGTTTTCCGTCATCGACGTGGTCGGCAACCTGCCCGTCATCCTCGACCTGCGGCGCAAGGGGCTGCGGATCAATCCAGGGGGCTCCACCCTGGCCGCAGGCGGGCTGATGCTGGTGTTTTTATTTTTTGGGGCCTCAGTTTTGGGGCTCTTCGGTATCGAGGTCGAGTCTTTCGCCCTGGCCGGTGCGCTCATCATCTTTTTTATCGGGCTAGAAATGACCCTGGGCATTCGTTTTTTCCGCGAAGAACAAACCTCAGAGACTCCTGCTTCGGGCACCTTGGTGCCCATCGCCTTCCCGCTGTTGGCTGGGGCTGGCACCCTCACTACTATCATCTCGCTGCGCGCCGAATACAGCGTGGGCAGCATCGTAGCTGGCATTCTGATCAACCTGGGGCTGATCTTTCTCATGCTGCGCTCTGCCCACTGGCTCGACCGACGCCTCAGCGCCCAAACCATCGCTACCCTGCGCAAGGTCTTCGGCATCCTGGTGATCGCCATCGCCTTTCAGATGTTTCGCAATGTGCTGGTGGGGTGAATTCGATGCTTCCAGTTCGAGGTTGCCCATCTTGCCCATCCTATCAAAAAATGAGTACACCAGCAGGATGAAGGGCATGCAACGACTAAAAAACGTGGGCTGAAAAACGCAAAGCCCCCCTTCTTTCCTCACAGATTGCGCTACGCTAGGGTGGCCCAAAATGGTCTGAAAATAAGGTATACGGGTGCATCTCAAAATGTCGCTTAACCACGAAGGACTCGAAGGAGATCACAATT
>CAYVAP010000885.1:0-2081 GCA_964449365.1 uncultured Bacteroidia bacterium | reverse complement strand
CGTTGAGGAACATGGTAGCAACCGGATTGCCATTCGCATCGGTTCCGGCCAGGAACAAATCAGGTTGGTAGCGGCGTAGGGAGTCATCCGGACCAGAGGGCACATCCCTGCCGTCAAGGTCAAACCAAATCAGGGTAGGATCTACCACCCCGATCAGGTTGGCAGAGTTGACTTCATCAGGCACCAAAGCGGTTCCGTCATCATTGCGATAGAGCATGGTCAGCCGATCGCTATCCTCCGTTTGCCCCGCCACGATCAAATCATCGTCGCCGTCGCCATCGTAGTCTGCCCAGGCTGCCGCAGCCCGAGAGACGCGGGTGATGTTACGCGTAAGCTCCGCACTGAGATTCAGCACTCCATTCTGGTTGATCGCCACTGACACATCGGCTGCATTGTTGAGACTCCTTTCAGCTATGAAGAGATCCGGCAAATTATCGCCATTGAGGTCGCCCCAGGCCAGGGCGGCATTTCTTAGGGCAGGCAGGCTAGGCTGATCCGTGTCGAGCACAAAGCGCACGTCGTTGGGCCGGTTGGGCACTTCACCCAAGAGGTTTTTGTAGAGCTGTATCCTGCCTGCACCACTACTGGTTTCTCCGGCTACGGCAAAGTCGAGATCGCCATCGCCATCGTAGTCTGCCACGGCCACCATGGCATTCTCCAGCGCCTCCGGGATATCCGTGAATACCTCGTCGGTGGCCCACTCAAAGGCAGGAGGGTCAAATCGGAAGGTATCTTGCGCGAAAGGAGATCCTTCCAGATCTGCGCCGATGGCCTGCACCCCCCATGCGTAGCTATTGCCTACCTGCAGGTCTTCGACGATCCAGCTCAGGCGAGCACCTACCCCACCCGCTTGCGGCACTTCCCGTCGGCCAGAGCTGCGGTCGGCCAAGGCGGAAATGACCGACTCCTGGGTACTGAGGTTGGTCAGGTACAATTGATAACTGACGCCCTCGGCCTCGGCCGGCAGGGGCGATGGCGCCTGCCAGCTCAACTCCAGCCCAGCGCCGATCACCCGCTGGCTAAGGCCCGATGGGGCGGCCAAGCCTTGATTGGGGCTGCGCTCGTCATTGCGGAAAAGGCCGATGAAAGGCTCCGTTCCCTGCCCGAGGAGCAGCAGGTCGAGTTTACCATCCACGTTGTAATCTCCCCAAGCCACCGCCGAGCCACTCCCCAAGTCGGTGAGAAAGTCGTTGGCCAGAGGCGCTGCCGTAAAGGTGGTGTCCGCCTGCTGCACCAGCAGGCGCGTATCGGGGGTATTTCCGGCCACACCGGTGATGAGCAGATCGCTGCGCCCATCGTCGTTGTAATCTCCCCAGGCTACCTCGCCCTCGGCGATGGTAGGAAAGCCCAGCTTGATCGAGATATCTTGCCACAGGGTACCTGCTGCATCCGCCCCGCGATGTCGCCACACCTGGGTCAGGGTAGCGTTGGTGGCCGAGCGCCCGCTGATGGCCAGGTCGGGGTAGCCATTGTTGTCAAAATCGGCCACGGCCAGGGTCGGATTCCTCAACAACTGCAAGCCATCGACCGCACCGTCTACCGGGGCTAGCAACCCTCGCTGATCGTTTAGGTAGAGCAGTAGGGTTCCCTCGCCTAGCTGATCGTTGCCCAGAGTCATGGCATCCAGGTAGCCGTCGCGATCCACGTCGAGCCAGGCCACCGCGGCCTGATCGAGCGCCTCTAGGCTTAGCGCCAAGGGAGCAAACTGCGGGCTGGCAGGGAACTGATTGACCCAGATGCCAGTTTGGGACAGGCCATCGCGGTCGTTTCCTGAGAGCAGTAGATCGGGATCGCCATCGTGATCGAAATCACCCCAGTCAAAATCAGCAGCTTGCAGGTCGGGCAGGCCCGTATTCGCCACCAAAATCAGGCTGTCGCCAGTGTTTTGGTACAAACGAGTCGCTGGCGAACCACCTTCGCTGCCCATCACCAGCAAATCAGCCAAGCCATCTCGGTTGACATCGTCCCAGCCGAGCACAGGATCGCTAAGGCCAGGTAGGGTCTGAACTTTCTGGAACCTGCGCCCCCCTTGATTGAGGTATAGCTCCAGCACGGCTCCCCCTGCGGCGGTGCCTCCCGCC
>CAYVAP010000884.1:0-2084 GCA_964449365.1 uncultured Bacteroidia bacterium | reverse complement strand
ATTTTTCACCCATTTCATCCTCATCAACATGAAATACTTCCTTCCTTTTCTCCTGCTGTGGGGTCAGTTGCTGGCGCAGTCGCCCATCGTGCGTGCCGAATGGTTCCTTGATGGCCCTGATCCCGGCTTTGGCAATGGGACGAGCTTCGATCCCTTTGCCTCCGACACGGCCATCAGCGCCGTCGATCAGATTGCCCTCAGTACCTTCACCCCCGGCGTCCACCTCTTGCACACCCGCGTCAAAGACGACCAAGGCATCTGGTCACACACCTACACACGACACTTTTTGGTGCTACCCCGCGATACCGGGGCGCATTTGGCGGGCGGTGAGTGGTTTTTGGACGATGATCCTGGCTATGGCTTGGCTAATCCGCTTACGCTCAGCGGCCCGGATGATACTGCCGCCTGGAGCATCGACCTCAGCGCCCTGCCTGCCGGGACACACAACTTCTACCTCCGGGTGAAAAATGCCGAAGGCATCTGGGGCCACACCTACCGCCGCCAGACCTTCATCCGCGCGGAGCCGCAGGCCCTGATCGAGAAGCTCACCTATTACTACGCCGGGCCGGACAGCAACTCGGCGACTTTCACCTATACCCTGAGTCAGCCGCTGCACTACGTGGATATCAGCTTTGATCCGGACGCAGGCGACCTGGCCGATAGCGTGCAGTATGACTTTTGCATCAAGGCCGTGCGCACCGATAGCGTGGAGAGCCTTGAGCAGTGCGAGACCTTCTTTTACCGCATCGGGGATACGACGAGTACCGGGGATACGACGAGTACGCAGGTGCAAGCGCCGCAGACCGCAGCCCTTCGCATTTATCCCAATCCCAACCAAGGCCGCTTCTCCCTCGAACTGCCCGCCCACCTGACCCAGCCCGCGCAGGTGCAGGTCTTTGATGCCCAAGGGCGGCAAGTCTGGGCGCAGACCGCGTCGCCCATGGCGGGGACAAAGCTGAATATCAACCTGTCAAACCCTGCGGTCGGTATCTACTTCGTGGCCGTGGAGGCGGGGTCGTCGGTGTGGGTGAAGAAGCTGCGGGTGGAGTAAGGAGTGCACTGTACCTCGGCTTTCCAAGCCGAAGATTGATATGGCTGAATAATCCGTGATACCTCCCCTGCTGCGCCGGGTCGGTGGCTGAGTCTGTCGAAGCCTCCGACCCGGTGTTTTTTTTCGGCTTTCCCGATTCCATCGGGCGTGAGACGGGATGGAATCCCGAAGACTAAGCCGCCCGACGTCTGAAACGTCGGGCAGCAGGCATGGAGTGCTTTCAACTTTTAACTCGCAACTTTCCCCTTTAAACCGCTCTCTCGCTATCCCTCATTTGCCCAAATATCCTTACCTTATTTCTCTGGACCATTAACCTCTCGCCATGAGTCATTTGCTTCGATTGCTGCTGTTTGTGTTGGGATTTTGTTTTTTTGCTCAGCCCCTTTCTGCACATAAAGGCTGGATGAGTAAAGCGAAAGCTCAGGAATGGTTGGCGCAGCGCGATGCCCCGGTCGATTCGGTGATGGGGGCCATGCTTTCTCTGGCGGAAATCTGGTCTCAAACCCAGCCCGATAGCGCCCTGTATTGGGTGCAAGAAGCGGAAACATTTATCGACCAGCATGACCTCCCGAGCTATCGGGCATGGACAGACTACCAGCATGGTAGTGCCCTGCTTTTTAACTCGCATCATCGCAAAGCTGAGGCGATTCCCTGGTTCCAAAAAGCGGCTCAGCGCTTTCGGGAGCAAGAGAATTTCCTGCGGGTTTCTTATGCCTACCGCCGGTTGGGAAAATCCTATCTGTTCGAGGCACAGCCTGATAGTGCGGAGGCTTATTATATGAAGGCTCTGCATGTGGTTCGGGTGCATCGCGCGTCTATTCTCTCTTTCGGCCAGGAGGCATTGGACCTCTCCGTCTTGATGGTTGAACTCTATCAGACCCAGGGGCAGTTTGACCAGGCCATGGCCTATGTCGATTCGGTAGAGAAGTATTTGGAGGCGGCTGAAACGCCCAAGAGTCGTATCTTGGCCTATTTGACCTTGGCAGGCTTGTATCAGCTTCGGGATGAGGTGCCGTTGGCGTTGGAGCAGCTT
>CAYVAP010000883.1:0-2087 GCA_964449365.1 uncultured Bacteroidia bacterium | reverse complement strand
CAAAATAAAACACCATTCACCTAGATGAACGGTCAGGGGAGTAAGGGTATAAGGGAGTAAGGGTATAAGGTGGTCAGGTACAGCGTTTACCTTCCGCTCATGTGGCTCACTCAGGGGTTGCATCTGCGGGGCAACCCTCTGAACTATCAATTTTGAACTATCAACTTCGAACTATCAACCCCAACTCCTCTTCATTAGGCTCAAGGCCGCTCCTGCCCCAGCCAGCCATCGTCTTCTTTGGGGTCGATCTGTCGGCTGCGGGTGTCGATGGTTTCTTTGAAGATAAAGCGCACCATCTCTACCGAGAGGCGACCGCCCCGCTCAGGGTGGTAATACACCGCACAGATGAAATTGCGCGAGCCCACGGGAAAATTGAATTCGGAGTTGAAGCCGTAGTAGTCGAATTTTTCCTGAAATATCCGCTCAAACTCGGCCCGAAAGGTCTCGTACTCGTTGCGCTCCCAGTACACCTTCTCCATCATACTGATCAGCTCAGCGGTCCAGAAGGGATAGAAGTTGCGGGCCACCTCGGGATTTACCACCAAGGTAAACTTGGTGTGATGCCGCTTACAACCATCCTGAGTAATCACCAGCAAGCGGTTTTCGTCGAGCTTGGCCATCTCTATCTGGGCGATTTGGTCCCATTTATGATCAGCAAAATAGGGGTTGAAGCGGCGCACCAGTGGCTCCAGACTCTCTGGGTCGAGGCGGCAGTTTGAGCGGTCCTGCCCCGAGAGGGGTAGCAGGCTTAGAAACAGCCCACAGCAAACCAGCAGTACCTTTGGCATGGGGAGGAAGATTGAGCGAAACAGTCAACTACTACGAAATTACCAAAAAATACGGAGTGCAGGAAGCATGAGGGTAGCCCATTCCCTCAGGGTGATGGGGAAGCCTTGATGGCTTTGACCGTTCCTTTGCGCGCATCCAGCTCCACCCAGTCTCCGGTTTGAAAGACCTCGACGGAGCCAAAACGCGTGATAGAGGGGATCTGCGATTCGCGCAAAATGATCGAAGCATGCGACAAAATTCCTCCTACCCTCGACACTACGCCTTCCACCTGCACAAAATAGGGGATCCAGCCCGGATCGAGCGACTCGGTCAGCAGGATGGTGGTGGGGAAATCGGGTTTTTGTAGGTTGCTCAGGTCGGCTTGCTCGACGCGCCATATTTGGCCACGGACCTTGCCGGGGTAGATGCCGATGCCTCGCTTGCCCTGGGTCATCCCGCGCTTGCTGACATTGCTGAGATAGCTCACGGGTAGCTGTCGGTCGAGGCGGTTGCGTAAAAAAGTATCGGGTTGCCAGCCCTGCGGCTCGGGATAGCGGATGGCTTTCAGTTCTTCGGGCGTGATCTGTCCCTCTAGGGCCTTGAGCAAGTCTGCAGGCTGATAAGCGGCAAAGTTAAAATCATCACCGAAGCGGGCCTGGGTCGCCTCTTGGATCTCCTGGCGCAGCAGCGCAAAGTAGCGCATAGCGTGATCGCGCAGCCACTCGCGGGTATGGATCATGCGCACGAAAGGTCGCACCAGAAAATTACCGCGCGGCATTTGCCGCCGGGCCAGTTGCACCTTGCCTTCTCCCTGGGCCCAGTCGGGGCCTAGCAAGGCCGCCCAGGCCGCCTCATCATACTCCAGAAAGCGCGGCTGCCCGATGTCTGATTCGTAAAAGCCGCGATGGCCGTACTCCTCCACAAAGTCGGCCCGGCTCAATTTGCCTTCCACCAGCAAGCGATAGGCTTCCAGATAGCGGGTGCTCTCGCTGCGCTCACGCAGGCGATGTAGCACCCCCAATTGGTCGAAGAGCTTGACCGGGCCCGACATGGCTCCAGTGAGCGCCTGCATGAGGGTGACCAATTCTGTATAGACCAACTGAAGGTTGGTCAGCCAGTTGTTGAAGGCCAACTCGGGGTGATTGCGCCAGAGTAGCCGACGCCCTTCGGTCTCGGTGAGCAGATATCGCTGGGTACGGCGCACCCAGCGGCGCACCCTGCCCACGGTGGCAAACTGATCGCGCAGCACCCGCACGAAGACCGGCCCCTTCCTGATCCAGCGGTAGGGCCGGGCTTTGACCCGGTAGACGTCTTCTGCC
>CAYVAP010000882.1:0-2088 GCA_964449365.1 uncultured Bacteroidia bacterium | reverse complement strand
CAACTGGAATTATCATTTTTTTCTGAGTTTTCGAACTTTCGCCCCAAATTTTTCAGCTTGATTTTTTGCTGATTGTCCCTGCTTCGCCCCTTTACCAACGAGCCATGCGAGCATCATCAGCCACCGGTCGCTCCTAAGGCGGCTTCCAGCGCCCGCAGCGGCCAGGGCAGCAAGGGGATGACTTGTGGGCCGGCCACATAATAGGTCAGCAAGGGCAGACCAGCTAGCCACAACCACCAGATCCAAGCCGTGAGCGTGTGCGGCTGATCGGGGGGCTGCGCGCGGGACAAATCAATCGCGGCCACGATCACCCCTGGAAAAGCCAGACTGAAGAGACGACCCAAATCCAGCGCCACCAAGGCTTGTGCCGCTACCCCTAAAAGTAAAATCCACATGGCCAGAAATCGCCTACGGTCTCGCTGATCAAGGTAGAGGCGCAGGGCCCGAGCTGGCAAAGCCCAGGCAAATTTGAGGGCAAAAAGGGCACCGATAGCGTAGTAGGGCACTTGGTGCTGCACCATGTTACGCAAGTTGTCGAGGCTAAGGTAAAACGCTAGGTTGTAGTTGGCGAACATCAACTGATCGGCGAGCCAGCGCCAGAGCACCCACGGCAGCAGCACGAGCAGCCCTTCGAGCCAGCCCAAGGCTTGCGGTTTTTGCTGATGGCGATAGTACATTCTGCGCCACAGCACCCAGGCTGGCCAGAGTGCGAGTGTGCATTCGTGTACCAACGGGGCTAGTAGCATCGGCAGCCAGGCCCAGCGGCTACGCTCGACGAGCAAAAATGCCCATAGCACACAGAGATAATAGACCGGATCGACATAGCCCCGCGCGATGAAGTGGATCACCATGACGCTGCTGCTGCCAATCAGCCAAGTGAGGCCCAATGCGGTGGCAGCCTCAACCTGCCGAGCGCGCCGCAGATGGAAGTAGAGGCTAGCCGGCAGCGCGATCGCCGCCGAGATCACTAGCCACAAAAACCTCTCCCCCCGCAAGCCGAGCAGGTAGCCTACGATGGGGGCCAGGCGGCGATAGCCGACGTTGTACTCGACAGTGAACGAAAATGGTGCCTCTGAAATGGCCATGTACTGCTTGCCATGAGGACCAAGGCGAAATTCTTCACCGGACACATACCCCATAGCCAAAAGGTAGGTCACCAATCCTACCATCAGGGCCACCCCTCCCACCGAGATCTTGTGCTCCCAGGTGGGTAGCCATTTGTTCAACCAATCGATCCAGGCCTGCATGCCACAATAATACGAGCTGTTACGCAAAGCACCTGCATGGCCCATGGATTTTGAGGGATTTCAGGATCATTGATCACTACACGTCCATCTTATTCTTCGCCCCCGTTTTTTTCCAATGGTACCACCGCGCTCCGCACGGATAGCTCACCTCCCGCGCGGAGCGCGGTGGTACAAGGCTAGTGCGGCCACTAAGTGAGACGAATAGTTGTGCTTGAAGGCAGAGGAGAACTGTCCTACCCCCACAGGGGACTTTGAACTTTTCTAAGTAGATTTTCAGCTATTTTCTCAAAATTCCAATAAAAAAGAATGATTTTTTTTGATTACCCAATACGATCATGCCAAATCTATCTCTAGCCATGATACCATTGTAGCGATGTATGTGCCGCAGCCTGATGCTGCTGATGACCTGCGGCTTGGGGCTGCTCCCTGTGCTAGCCCAATCAGCGTCATCTAGCTTGGCCTGGCAGACCGAAGCCGACATTCGTTTTCTAGCCTCCGACGAACTGGCCGGGCGCAAGCCGGGCACCTTGGGGCATCAGGTAGCTGCTTGCTATCTGGCTGCTCAGTATGCCGCCCTAGGCTTGCGAACGCCACCTGGGCAGGATACTTATTTTCAAGTGGTGCCTTTCGAGTTGCGGGAGCCCGCCGCCCGGGCGTCGATCGCTTTCAAAAATACCAGCATCGAGCAGGGAAAGCAGTGGCTGCAACTGCGGGGAAGCGCCATAGACCAGAGCCTGCCGGCTGTATTTCTCGGCTACGCCTGGCGGGATGACCAGGAGGGGATCGACTCACCTATATGAACGGTCAGGGGGATAAGGAAATAAGGTATCAGGGTATCAGG
>CAYVAP010000881.1:0-2093 GCA_964449365.1 uncultured Bacteroidia bacterium | reverse complement strand
GTTTCGGCACAGAGTGCCTCACCAGCAGGTAAACGCTGTGCCTGACTACCTTATATCTAGGCTGTGCAGAATCCCAGGGTTTCTGGAAAAAAACTACGCTACCTTTTTGGACTGTTCCGGGCCACCCCAACGTGGGGCGGATTTGCAATCCGCCGAGAGGCCATTGGCTGTAACGCTCATTTTCAAACCGGTGGTGGCGTCGATGGGGAGTTGGCTCACTGGGGGCTGCTGACTATCAAGGCTTCCAGCAGACTCAACTCCCAGTTGGAACCACGACCTTCAAACCCTTTCATACCCTGAAAATGTAACACCCTTTTCTCGTTATTTTGCACAGCCTACTTATATCCCTATTCCCTTATACCCCTGACCGTTCATATAGGTGAGCCAATATGGGGGGGGGGCTGACCAAAGTGCCTGATACCCTTATACTTTATTTCCCTTACACCCCTGACCGTTCATATAGGTGAGTTGTCATGGCCCAGCGAGTTTTTGCGCCCCTGGCAGCCCCATACTTCGAACCAGCGTTATTACTTTTGATTCGAGCCTTTCAATTTTTCCCTCATGAAGTTCAATCAGCTCCTGCTCCTCTTGTTGGTGGCCCTCAGCCTTAGTGCTTGTTTGACCACCAAAACCAACGTGGGTTCTTTCCGCGAAGACACCGGCACAACCTACGTCTATGCCAAGGGCAAACAGCTTTGGCTGTTTTATGGCCTGATCCCCTTGGGGCGCGCCCAGGTCAGCACCCCGATGCACGGCAATTGTCAAGTGATCACCCGCTACACCTTCACCGATTTTCTGCTCGCCGGGGTAACCCTCGGTATGGTGACCTCCTACACGATCAAGGTAAAGACCAAGCGCGGTAGCAGCGATCGCATGCCCCCGCGGGTTGATCGATATTGAGCTTGTCCTTTTGCTTCGTATTGTCGTACTTCACCGACCAACTCACCCCCGTCATGTCGCTGATTCGCTCTCTCGGCCTGCTGCTCGGTTGCTTATGGTCTGGCTCGCTGTTGTTGGCCCAGATCGATAGCCCAGGGCGCGTCCAGCCACGTGAAGATATCGACCAAAACATCGAAGACCTGATCATCGGCACCGAAACCGATGATCAGGTCGACTTTACCTACCGCACGGATCTGCTGGAAGATTATCTGGAAGATCCCCTCGACCTCAACCGGGCCAGCCGTGAAGAGCTGCTGCTGTTGCCTGGCATGAATGAGCTGCTATACAACCAGTTGCAGCAACACATCGAAACCTTTGGCCCTTTGACCAGCCTCTATGAGCTGCAAGCTGTCCAAGGCTTCGACCTGGAGGTCATTCGGCAAATTCAGCCCTACGTGACGGTGCGAGACATTTCTGCTACCGACATCAGCCCTGACGTACGCCATCCGGTGGGGCCTAGCTTTCGGGAGGTACGCGAGGGCATCGAGTTTGAGTTCATCCAGCGGGGGGTAACCATTCTGGAAGAGCAGCGTGGCTATACGGCCGCAGACACCGTTTTTCGCAATGTGCGAGATGAGCAGGGCAATATCGTAGGGCGAGATACCAGCCTGAGCACACGCTACGCGGGCTCGCCCTGGCGCAGCTACACCCGCCTGCGGGCCCGGTACAAGAAAAACGTCAGCCTGGCCATCACCGCAGAGAAAGACCCCGGCGAGGCCTTTGGCTGGGATCCAGCCAATCAGTTTTATGGCTATGATTGTCTCTCCGGACACGTCGCAATCCCCAACTATGGGCGGCTCAAACACCTCGTCATCGGCGATTACAACCTGGCCGTGGGGCAGGGGCTGGTACTGTCGCGGGGGCTAGGCTTTGGCAAGAGTGCCCAAGTGATCAACAGTGTCAAAATGCCGCCCGGCGGCCTGAGGCCCTATGCTTCCGTCAATGAAAATCAATTTTTGCGCGGAGCCGTCGCCACCTATGCGCTGTGCGACGTGTCCATCACTGGCTTTTTTTCCCGCTTGCGCCTCCATGCTTCCGTGCAAGATCGGGATACCCTCACCAACGAGGCCATCGCTGCCTCGGGGCTGCAAATCAGCGGCCTGCACCGCACCCCCTCTGAGCTGGCCAATCGACGCGCTGTGCTGGAAACAGCC
>CAYVAP010000880.1:0-2112 GCA_964449365.1 uncultured Bacteroidia bacterium | reverse complement strand
AGCACACCGTAAGGGTGGTTGGCAATCAGCACCACAGGACGATCATCGAGCTTTGGCGGCCACGTGCCGCGGGTGATCTCAAAATCAATGTCGATAAGCCCGAGGATCGGCTTCATCACCGGAGTCCATTAGGAAAAATGCCTACCTTTGAGCTTCTATTCTGCACCTAACTCATTTTACCAATCGATACATGTCCCAAGCGACCATTCATACCAACAAGGGCGTGATGACCGTCGAGTTTTATGACGATGATGCCCCTGGTACCGTAGCCAATTTTCGTAGCCTGGCCGAAAAAGGCTTCTACGATGGGGTAACTTTTCACCGGGTGATCCCCGATTTCGTGATTCAGGGCGGCGACCCTACGGGTAGTGGTCGCGGTGGTCCTGGCTACACCATCCCCTGCGAACTTGACGGCGAGAAGCAGTACCACGACAAGGGGGTGCTCTCCATGGCCCACGCTGGGCGCGACACTGGCGGCTCGCAGTTTTTCATCTGCCACAATCGCCAGAACACCCAGCACCTCGACCGCAACCACACCTGCTTTGGCAAGGTAGTCGATGGGTTGGAAGTGATCGACCAGATCAAAGCCGGTGATAAGATCGAAAAGATCGTCCTCGACCCCGCTTGACACCCGATTCCCCAACCTTTCGTATGTTCCCAGCAGTGGACTCACCCCCACCGCTGGGATTTTTTGTGGAATCAGCCCCACTGCCTGCTCCTTCCATCCCCAACTACCCAACCCCGTTCTTCACTGTCCTCTCTTTACTGACCCCTGTTCATTGCTCACTGAAACCTGACCACCGATCCTTCCTTACTGATCACTGACCCCTGTTCATTGATCACTGATCACCGATCCTTCTTTACTGATCACTGACCCCTGTTCATTGATCACTGACACCTGACCCCATGATCCATCAAACCCTCTGGCGTTCGCTATTATGGCTTGCGCTCTCCTCACTGCCCCTCATGTCTGTATTTGCCCAAGATCCCTACCAGGAAGACTGGCAGCAGGTCAAAGATTTGCTCAAACAAGACAAAACCCGCAGCGCCCTGACCCAGGTGCAGGCCATTCAACAAAAGGCCGATCAAGCCAATGACGACCCGCAGTACCTCAAAGCCTTGAGCTATGAGCTGTCATTGCAGGCTCGCATCGAAGAAAAAGCTGACTCCCTCACCGTCGAGCGCCTCAAGGCTGATATCGCCCGCGCCCAGCCGCCGCGTCAAGCCGTACTGCAGTCTATGCTGGCCGACTACTACCACGGCTATTACCAAAGGAATCGCTGGCGGATCGACGACCGCACCGAGGTGGAGGTGCAGCCGGAGGACTTTCATACTTGGGACACACGTGCGTTTTATCGCGCCATCGATCGCCTCTATCTGGCTTCGGTCGAGGCACAGGCCAAGCTAAGGGCCATACCGATCCGTGATTTTGTGGCGGTGCTCGACACCGCCAAGGAGTCGCCCCTTTATCGCCCCACTCTGTACGACTTGCTGGCCTTTCGGGCCATTGATTACTTCGCTGACGATGCGAGCGACTTGCCAAGGCCCGACAACCTCTTCGAAGTAGAAGCGCAAACTGGTTTTTTACCCCTAGGGCAATTTGTGGCGGCGGAGCTCCCCACGCCTGACGAGCAAGATCGTACCTATCGCGTCTTGCAGCTTTACCAGCTGCTGCTGACCTCTTTGCGGGAGCGAGACCAAATCCACGCACTGGTAGATGCCGATTTGTACCGCCTTAAATTTGTGCAAAGCCAGCTAGATATCGATCAGGCCAGTAAACCTTACCGTGCCGCGCTACAGGATCTGATCGAGCGGCATGCGGATCACCCTGCTTCCACCCTGGCCCTGGCCGACCTGGCCAGAGAATACCTGCGCCTAGGCCAGAAGCACGACGTGCTCAATCCCAATGGCCCCTACGCCGACGCCTACCGGCAAGCCCACACGATTTGTCAGCAGGCCATCGCGGCCTATCCTGACTCTCGGGGCTCGGGCGAATGCCGCAACAGTCTGCGCAGCATCGAGGCCAAAGCGCTGGAGGTCGAGATCGAGCAGATCAACCTGCCCAATCAGCCATGCCGCGCCCTGGTGAGCCATCGCAATCTGAGCCAATTG
>CAYVAP010000879.1:0-2112 GCA_964449365.1 uncultured Bacteroidia bacterium | reverse complement strand
CGACGAGGAAGAGGACGCCCACACGCTCAAGATTCCGCTGGTCGGCAAGGTCGCCGCCGGTATCCCGATTCTGGCCGATGAGAACCTGCTCTTTCCCGTGCTCTATGCCCTGCCTGGCGACTTGCAGCACCTCAACATCACCATGGGCTTTCCCTTGCGGCAGACCAATATCCACGACCTGCTGCTGATCGTAATGCGCCTGCTGCGCAACCTGCGCGGTAGTCCGCAGGGAGAGCTGGTTTTTAGCCACCGCGAAGTGAGCGCCCTGGTCAACAATCCCTACGTCAAAGCTGGTGCGCCCGACCTGAGCGAGCAGATCCAAAAGGCCATCAACGAAAAGAACCTGCTGTTTCTCAGCCCGAAAGACCTTTCGGCCTACAAGCTACCCCCGCTGTTGCAGCATCTCTTTCAGCCGCCAGCTTTGACCCACGAAACCCAGCGTCTGCCCAGCCTTACGCCCATACTGGACTACTGCGATGGGATTTTCCGCCTGTTGCTGGCCGATGCGCAGACGCGGCAGGCCCAAATAGAAACCGAATACGTCTTTCAGTTCTTTACTTACTTCCAGCAGTTGCGCGACATCCTGGAGACCTACCAGCCGGGGCTGACCCTGCGAGGCTTTACCAACCTCTTTCGCGACATGATGCAGCGGGCCCGCATTCCCTTCGAAGGCGAACCCCTCATCGGGGTGCAGCTCATGGGCTTTCTGGAAACGCGGGGGCTGGATTTTGACAAAATCTATATCCTGGCCAGCAACGAGGGCAAGCTGCCCGACACCAGCACGGGCAACAGCTTCATCCCCTACAACCTGCGGCTGGGCTTCGGCTTGCCGACCTATCAGGAAAAGGACGCCATCTACGCCTACCACTTCTATCGCCTGCTGCAACGCGCCAGCGAGGTCCATTTGATTTACGACACGGTATCCAGCGAGAGCCAGGGAGCCAACGAGGTGAGCCGCTTCATCCGGCAGATCCGGCACTTTTTTCGCAATCATCCGCACCTGCACGTTCACGAGCGGCTGGTGAGTACCCCTGCGCCCTACGTGGAGCCGCAGCCCATCGCCATTGCGCAGTCGGAGGCTACCCAGGCCATTTTGCAGCGGCGCTACCTGGTGGAGGCTGGCGAAAATGGCCAAACTGCCCAGCGGGGGCGCTATTTTTCCGCTACGGCCCTCACCACCTACCTCACCTGCAAGCTGCGCTTTTACTTCCGCTACGTGGCGGGTATCCGCGAGCCGGAGCAAGTGGAGGAAATCATGGAGGCCAATACCTTTGGCTCGGTGCTACACCTGACGTTGGAAGAGCTCTACAAGCCCTTTTTGGGCAAAAAGCAGACCCTCGACGCCGATGACATCAAAGAGCTGAAAAAGGGCCTGCTCGACAGCCTGCGCAAAGCTTTCGAAGCCCATGACCTGGGCTGGAACGCCGAAGTACGCGGTAAGAACTACCTGCTACGCGGCGTGATCGAAGCCCAGTGCGAGCGCATCCTGCGCCTCGACGCCGAAGGGCCACCCTTCCAGATCGTCGACCTCGAAAACGACAATGACTATCTCTCCGCGCTGACCACACCCATCGGGCGGGTGCGTGTCAATGGGGCCTTTGACCGCATCGACTGGCTGCCCGGTCAGGAGGTCTACCGCATCCTCGACTACAAGACGGGCAAAGTCGAGATCGTGGACCAAGATGCCCTCGACAAAGCCTTCAACGACGACAAGTACAAGGCTATTTTTCAGGGTTTTCTGTATGCGTTGCTCTTCGCCCGCAAGCACGGCGCGGTCAAGACCCAGGTGGGCTTTTACGCCGTGCGCCACCTCAGCGAAGGCATCCAGTTTCTCAGCGGCGGCCAGAGCATCAGCCCTGCCGACCTCAACGACTTCGAGCAGCGCCTGCAAGGCTTGATCGCCCAGGTCTTCACCCAGCCTTTCACCCAAACCGAGGACGAGGCCAAGTGTCAGTATTGCCCCTACAATGTGATTTGCAATCGGGGATAGAGGGAGTTGGGTAGGGAGAAGTTGCGGGTGAGAAGTTTGTCTGGAGCCTAGCCAAGGATTCCTAGCGAAGCTTGTCCAATCACGTCGGTAACTCACCTATGTGAACGGTCAGGGGTATAAGG
>CAYVAP010000878.1:0-2114 GCA_964449365.1 uncultured Bacteroidia bacterium | reverse complement strand
CAGGAGGACATCCAGGTAGCCCGCCTCGACCTGCACGGCTACCAGCCCGAGCCGCAGGTCATCACCCCCAGCGAGGACCAACGGCGGGCCATCGAGCAGTTGCAGGCTCACGTGCAGAGTCGCCCCCTCAAGCCCATGCTGCTGCACGGCATCACGGGTAGCGGCAAAACCCACGTCTACGTGGCCATGATGAAAAAAGGCCTGGCCCAAGGGAAGGAGGGACTCTACCTGCTGCCCGAAATCACCCTCACCAAGCAGATCATCGACCGGGTGCGCCACGCCCTGGGCCAGGAGGTGGGCGTCTACCACAGCCGCTTTAGCGATGCCGAGCGGGTGGAGATCTGGCACAAAGTGCAGCAGGGGCAATATCAAGTGGTGATCGGCGTACGCTCAGCAATTTTCCTGCCCTTTCCCGACCTAGGCATGATCGTGGTAGACGAGGAGCACGACAGCTCCTTCAAGCAGCACGAGCCTGCCCCGCGCTATCACGCCCGCGACGTGGCGGTGTACTTCGGAGCCAAGCAGCAAATTCCGGTGATCCTAGGATCGGCCACGCCAGCCTACGAAACCTACCGCAACGCCCAGCAAGGCAAATACCACTTGGTCGAGATGCACGAGCGAGCCATCGACGCCAAATTGCCTAGCATCGAGCTGATCGACCTGCGGGTGCAGCGCCAGCAGAAGACCTACGACGGCATTTTTTCGCAGCTACTCACCGCCGCCATCACGGAGACCCTGGCGCGGGGCGAGCAGGTCATTCTCTTTCAAAATCGCCGCGGCTATGCGCCCTACCTCATCTGCGAAAACTGCGGCCATGCGCCGCAGTGTATCAACTGCGACATCAGCCTGACCTTTCACAAGGAGAAACAGCACCTTCGCTGCCACTACTGCGGCCATACCGACTACAACGTACAAAAGTGCCCCCAGTGTCACCACTACGCCCTACGGCGAGGAGGGATCGGTACTGAGCGCATCACCGAGGCGGCGCGGGAGCTGTTTCCCGAGCGGGTGATCGAGCGCATGGACCTCGACACCACCCGCGGCAAGAGCAGCTATCAGCTTCTGATCAATCGCTTCGAAACTGGGCAGATCGACATTTTGGTAGGCACTCAGATGGTATCCAAGGGGCTGGACTTCGAAAACGTTACCCTGGTAGGGGTGATTTTGGCCGATCAACTGCTGACCTTCCCTGACTTTCGCGCCTACGAGCGATCCTACCAACTGCTGACCCAGGTGGCAGGCCGGGCGGGCCGCCGGCAGAAGCAGGGTCGCGTATTGATCCAGAGCTATATGCCCGACAATGTGGTGCTCGAATCGCTACAGCGGAGCTACTCGGAGTTTTTTACCCAGGAGATGCCCGAGCGCAAGCAGGTGGGCTATCCGCCCTTCACGCGGCTGATGCGGGTGGAGTTTCGGCATCGGGAGAAGCCCTTCATCGAGCAGGAAAGCCTACGACTCGACGGGCTGCTGCGTCCGCTCTTTGGCAAGGCCCTGCTAGGCCCTGACTTCGCGCTCGTTCCTCGGGTGCGCAATCAATACCGCATGCAGTTTCTCATCAAGCTGGGGAAAGGCATCGATCCCCACCAGCTGCGCAACGCCCTGGGGCAAGCCCTCGAAAGCTACTACCAACGTGCCCCTGTCAAAAGCCTGCGGATCTGGATCGACGTCGACCCAGTGTAGGAGCACCCTTGCATGAAAGGGGAGTGGGAGCATAAGTAACAGTGAACAATGAACATGGATCAATGAACAGTATAAACCGCTGCTTACCGAGGCATTCGCCTTTCAAAAGGGGGAGGTTATTTCTCTCGCGTTACTAGGGGGGAATAAAGGCAGAGCACCTGTGCCCCTCATATTCTTCTTCTTCTCAGTGGTCGCGTCAGCGGCCCATTCTACTGCGAGTCCCGAACTACAAACCGGGTGTAGGACAGTTTTCCCTTGGGAGGATCTTACCCCCCTGCGTCCCTCTCAAAGGGGAATGGATGGTCCTACTGAGCTTTGCTCAATACCTCTATGAGGCCCCCTCAAGGGGGCTGCGGGGGTGAAAAACAGCCTTTAGGAACTGGGCGCATCTCATTTTGTCGCATCCGCTGCCAACCTTGTTATAACCGCAAAGC
>CAYVAP010000877.1:0-2115 GCA_964449365.1 uncultured Bacteroidia bacterium | reverse complement strand
GAACGGTAGGTAAACGCTGTGCCTGACCACCTTATACCCTTATTCCCTTATACCCCTGACCGTTCATATAGGTGAGTGCTTCTCTCAATTGCTCACGCGGTAGGTAAACTGCCCGGTCAGCTTGGCTGCGATTTGGTAGTCGGCGTAGATCCGCACCGATTGACCTTGCGGACGAGTGTTGAGCGTGAAATCGAGCATCACCGAGCGGGTGCGGGCCGTCCAGTCTTCGATTTGCTCACTGGAAGCCTCGATGTCGATCACGCTACTAGCTGCCTGCGTGGTGCGCCCATCAGCCCCGACCAAGGCTGCGGCCAGAGATCTTTCCTCGATCAAGGTGGTGATGGGCTCATTGTTTTGGTCGAGCAGGGTGACCGTTACCTTTACTTCCAGGGGAAAGTCATTTTCCAGCAGGAGGGATAGCTTGCCTCGCTGTACCTGCTCCGGACTCTCGATGCTGCTCCAGTCGGCCTCGACGGTATCACGCAGGCGCAGGCGATCGACCACCCCTGCGAGCGGGAGTTCAAGGTCGATGAAGGCGGAAAAGCGGCTGCTATCGGTGGCAAAGTTGTCGCGTACCCCGGGCTGACCGTTGAGGTTGGTGGCTACCGTCAGGTCGTATTCGATACGGTCGGGTAGGGTACCGGCAAACAAGCTCACGTTGCTGTTTTGCGGAGTAAACAGCACTGGCGTCATCACCATGCCGTTGGTATCTGGCAAATTTGGGCCCAGCACCTCGATGGGGCCAGCCAGGAGGGGGGAGCCAGTGAGCTTGACCCGCTGCCCGTTTTGGCTGTTGATGGCGGTAAAGTCGCGTAGCTCTACCTGCGCATCGACGCCGATGGAGTTGCCCAATACCAGGCTGGCTTGCGCCTCGCTAAAGCGAATGCGCTCCACCTCTAGGTCACCAAAGAGATCGTCCAAGCTCTCTTCACCCCGAAATTCGATGCGCTGCTGACCGATGTAGCCTTCCACGTAGACGGGCTCGAGGTCCAGCAAACCGAAAGACACCGAAACGCTATCTTCTTGGTTCAAGGTCACCAGGCGACCCGACTCCAGCAAAGTTACCACGATCTGCTCCTGCAGGGTATTGAAGGTCGCTCCGCCTGCGGTCAAGTCTAACTCGAAGCCATCCAACTCGAAGATCTCGGTGCGCTCCACCGCCTCATTATCGCTGGGAGCGGGGGGCATCTTCAAGCGGATGCGTGGCACCGTACCATCGGCCCCCCGGGCCCCGAGCAAGGCATATTCGAAGAGCACCGAGTCTTGCACCGTGCTGAGGGCGTAGGCTTCGATGCGCCCTGATTTGACCAGGACCTTGGTCAGCTCGACGGCATCGAAATCGCCCGAGAAGTTGTTGTAGGTAGTGTTGCGGATCGTATCCAAGATGACCTGGGCCGGGAAAATGGCTCGGGCCTCGCTGGCGCGAAGCTCCTCAGCGACCAGGCGTAGCTCCACGTAGTCATCCAAATCAATGGTAACCAGTTGGGCCGGAGGCGGGCCTGCCGCCAGATCGAGGTTGACCAATTCTCCCACCAGGGCATTTTCGATTTCTTTGCCAGCCAGGTCATACTCCCGGGTGCGGGTCTGCCCGGCAGGGATCACCCCGAAGGTGTCGCGCACGATGTCATCGCCCCCCAAGAAGTTGGAGATCCGAAAAATCACGTTTTCCAGATCCGTCGGAAACTGGTTTTCGATCGAGATGGTGAGCCTGCCCGATTCGAGGATGGCAAATTCGAAGCGATCCGACACCGGCACGGGAATCGCGCCGGAGCTTTGGTTGTCAATACCGGGGAAGGGGAGAGTCTGACCATCCGAAGCGAGCAGCAGCGCCCCGAGTGGATCGCCCGAGGACACTAGTTGGTTGGCCAAGTCCCTGAGGGTAACGCGCTCAGCGATGGTATCGGAGCTGAGGGTGAGGGTATCGAGGCCCACGGTTAGGTCTAGGGTCGTATCTGGTAGGGTAAAAGTTTCGCCCAAATAGGTATTGGAGAGGGTATCGCGGTAAGTGATGCGCAGTAGGCCATCGCTGCTCTGATCAAAGATCGAGTCATCCACCGCGTCGAAGACCCCGAGGCGGGTGTAGGCAATGGGGGCGAGGAGCTCACTGTCCCAGCT